>CAZHEZ010000006.1:0-93044 GCA_964531315.1 uncultured Candidatus Obscuribacterales bacterium
TGGCGGTCCCTTTGACGCTGATAAGAACCTGCCTCCGTCCATTGTCGCTAATTTAA
Organism: uncultured Candidatus Obscuribacterales bacterium; assembly: GCA_964531315.1. Taxonomy (GTDB): domain Bacteria; phylum Cyanobacteriota; class Vampirovibrionia; order Obscuribacterales; family Obscuribacteraceae; genus QKMZ01. The sequence continues at coordinate 57 of CAZHEZ010000006.1, forward strand.
ACGCCAAGTATCAATTAGACAAACCGGTTGCCGAGCAGTACGTGATTTATCTATCCCGTCTGGCCAGAGGCGACCTCGGTGTCAGCTATAAATATGTAAATAGAACAGTGCGCGACATTCTTGCCGAAGCGATTCCCGTCTCTGTCCAACTTGGATTCACGGCTTTGGTCCTGGCTGTTTTGATCGGCATCCCACTGGGGACCCTGGCTGCCGTCAACCGCGGCACCTGGATCGATGTTGCAGCCATGTTCGTATCCACTGCTGGAATATCTGTGCCCGGCTTTGTCATTGGTGCTTTTCTCATCTTCATTTTCGGCATCTGGTTGAAGGTTTTGCCAGTTGCTTTATGGGAGACTCCCTGGCACATGGTCCTGCCTGCCTTGACCCTGGCCTGTTCACCGGCCGCATACCTGGCTCGTCTTACCAGAGCCAGCGTTCTTGAAATCCTGGAAAAAGATTGGGTCAGAACGGCCCGGTCTAAAGGTTTGTCTCGCTGGTCTACAGTTATGAAACACACTTTGCGCAATGCGCTTGTGCCTGTCGTGACGGTGCTTGGCCCATTGACCGCGATCTTAATAACCGGATCATTTGTGGTTGAATATCTCTACGCCATTCCAGGCATGGGGAGGTTTTTCGTCACTGCAGTAACAAACCGGGACTATGATTTGATCATGGGCACCACCCTGGTTTTTGCCGCCATTTTGATAGTCACCAATGCCATCGTCGATGTCGCATACCAGGTGCTTGATCCGCGCATGAAGGTGGAGGGCTAAATGACGGCATCTGCAAACGCGCCTGAAAAGACAGGGCCGGAGGCTCGTCCAGTCTCCAGGGTGGAATTGGCTTTTAATCGTCTGCGCAAGATTCCTTCTGCTTATATTGCTTTCTGGGTGGCCTGCTTGATTTGCCTGATGGCGATTTTGTCGGCAACCGGTGTCCCGCTTTCTGCCTACACATTCGACCAAGCCACAGACGATATGCTGGTGGCGCCATGCTGGCAACACCTGATGGGCACTGATGAATTGGGACGCGACATTTTCGCCCGCGTGGTCTACGGTTCTCGTCTTTCCATAAGCATCGGATTCGTCACCGCCGGTGTGTCCTTTTTGTTAGGCACTACATACGGTGCGATCTCCGGCTATTGCGGCGGCAAAATCGACACTATTCTTATGCGGGGAGTGGACATTGCCTATTCGCTTCCCGACTTGCTTGTCATGATTCTTGTCGGAGTGCTGATCGGCAAAGGAACCTTCGGAATTCTCTTTGCACTCGGTCTCGTTAGTTGGATGGGCACGGCTCGATTGGTGCGCGCTCAAATGCTTCAGCTCAAAGAAGAAGAATTCGTCGAAGCCGCAAAAGCAGCCGGACAAGACGGTTTTGCAATTGTTATGAAACACCTTTTGCCCAATGCCATGGGCCCGATTATCGTTGCCCTCACATTTACTGTGCCGTCGGCAATATTGTCCGAGTCGACTTTGAGTTTCATCGGTCTGGGCTTATCTGCTCCCGAATGCAGCTGGGGCACACTGGCCAGCGACGGCTGGCGCTCACTGCGTTCTCACCCGCACCTTCTTGCTTTTCCCAGTCTGTTTATCTTCTTGACCGTTCTATCTTTCAATTGTCTTGGCGATGGACTAAGGGACGTTCTCGATCCGCGCACGCGTTTGTTCAAAGGATAAGGGAGTCTCCTATCTGACTAGCAAGCAACTCTAGCTTCGCCATCTCCCGAAACAGACGCACAAGCGGGGCAGGGAGGTCGCTATTGGGCTCCAGTTTCGAATGTTGCAGCGCCAGCATTTGAGCCTGGGGGCATTTTCACCCTCCTATTAGGAACTCGGGGAGCTGGCACTATTTTGCATTTCCAACGTTGCTCCAGCGTTAAGAGGCGTGTAACCGAGACCGGTTTTATCGTCTGCAATTTTTTTGAGCTAAGCTAGATTGAGGAAGCCGAGAAATCCTTTCAATTGTTGAGCTTGATGTGAGAGCGTGGCGTCAAGGACAAACATTACCAGCGCCAAGCATGCGCCCTTCGCGCTCTCGATTATTTTGTCCTGGCAATTTTTGGCCTTCTCTCAACCGGCCATGGCAGGCGGCAAGCCTGGATATTTCTTGCAACAGCGCAGTGCCTTTTTAGGGCAGCGAGAGGTCTATTTGACCGAGACGGGATTCATGGCCATCAATCACGTCAGCGGGCATCTTTTGATCATCAAGGCGCCGGACTGGCAGGTGCAAGTGGCCAACCTGCGCAGCAAGCTCTATTTCATCACTCCTTTTGAAACCTGGATGGGACGAAAGGTGGCCTTGGGTGAAAAAACAGTGCGCGGGCTCACCAATCAAAAACCGGTGCCAGTACCAGGAAAACGTGTCATTTGCGGCTTGCCGGCAACTAAATTGAAGCTGGATGCAGCAGACGGTCTTGAGAAACGGTATATCAACGGTCAGCGTGACCTTAATGATTTCGACAAGGCTGAGTATTGGGTGACTGGCAGTCTGCCTTTTCCGAAGCAGGCGCAAAACACCATTCTCACGTTTTACCAATTGCCGCCGCTCAGTGCGTTTCCTCTGGAAGTAAATTACTTTCGCGGGAAAAAAAGAACGGCAATGGTTATTCATTTGATGACCAGCGAAGTAAAAAAACAACTGATCGACGACAGTGTCTTTGAGATCCCGAAATCCTGCAAAAAAGCCAGCTTTGAAGCGGAAGTTTGGGTGGACGACAAAACCCGCGAAATGTTTGAGATGTTCAAATGAGTAAAAGAAGCACTGCTTTTGCTCTGTTTTCAACAACTGTGCTTGGCACGGCAACGCTTTCATTGCTTGCGGATTCGGCATCCTTAGCAGCCGATAAAAGGTCAGGGCAAAAAACTTCAGTGCATGGCAGCTTGCAGATAAGTACCAAAGGCAAAATGCGCAAAGTACTAAAGGGACTGTTGATCAAGCATTATGCCTGGCTTTTCGGAGATGCAGATATTGCCGTCAGCCGCGAGGGCATTTCAATTTCCAGCCCGAACCGTTCTGCAGTGACCGTCAGCAAGGCTCCTTTCAAATCAATTGTCTGTTATGACAAATTGCGCAAGACCTTTTATGAAACCAGACCGGACGCGGGCGGCAGCTTTCTCATACAGAGATATATGAAAATGCTGGGCAGCGATCCGCATCCGCCCAAGTGGAAAAAGGTCGAAGAGGGCACGATCGCAGGCATGAAAGCCGGAAAATATGTGGCCGACCAGCCGGTTAGTCAAACCAGAGAAGACCGATTCGACAAGAGTCAAAACACACTGATCGACATGCGCGTAAGCGGATTCTGGGTTGCCGAAGACCCGGAAATTCCGGCCGGAGCTGCAGATGTTGTCCTCAAAATGGAAGGCTTTCCGATGATTCACAAGATGCCCTTGCGATTCACCATGTCCGGAAATAAGTCGGCCGATAAGCGGGCTCGCGTTGAAACGTACAGCATATCGAAGGTCACATTTCCTGCCGATAAGTTCGAGGTGCCGGGAGGATTTCGCAAGATCAATGCGGAATATTCTCTTCAAGGCGAAGAAATGGAGCTTTTCGAAGGCGGCGATCGGGCCGGACTCAGCCGTAAGCGTTAAGACGCTCGATGCCGAGCTCTCTGACCGGAACTGGGACCGGTGGCTAATAATTTAGTTTTTCAGTCATAAATACAGGGTACATGGAATAACAGGGTATCGATCCAGGGAGTGTGGGCTCGAAATGACGCGCTGCGGCAGATTGCCGAAGATCCGAAGCTGGCTGGCTTGGCTGGCGGTGGCTCTGGTAGCGCATTTGGCTGCTCCCCCCTTGCCGGCGCTCGCTGATGACAAGGGCTGGGTCCTCACTCAGAAGAGTTTGATGATGGGCGACATGTATTTATATGTCAGTCCATCCGGCTTTAAATTCGTCAACCCCAAGGCCGGCGTCAATTTCGTCACCCGTTCGCCGAATTGGGACGTAATCATGTTCAATGACCGTACCAAAGTTTGTTATTCGGCAACCCTGGACACTTTTAAGAAGCAAGTCAGCAATAATTTGCCCCAGCGTCGCTCTGAATTGGGCACGGCCAACTGGCAAAAAGGTCAGGTTTCAAATATTGCCAATTTGCGCGCCACCCAATATGTCATGAATGATGCTGCCGGTGTTCAGGCCAGAGCTGCTCGAGCCGGGCACAAAGTACAGCAGCATTTGCGCGGTGCTGATTACTGGGTTTCTGAGGACATCCAGGTGCCTCCGCAGCTGGCTGATTTGCTTTCCAGCATGTACGGATTGCCCAATACATTGAATGTGCCGCTCAGGCTGACAGTGACGACCGCCGAGCAAGGCTCAAAAATGCAGCTTGACACTTATCGCTCTCAAAGCTGCCCAATTCCGATATCTTATTATTCGATGCCTTCCGGTTATCGTCCAGTCAAGAGCTCAGTTGAAGTGATGGCTGATGAGGAGACTAAGCAAATTATTGATGACATGAGCAAAGACCTCGGCAATGAAGGGTCCGGCGGCAATAACAGCAAGCCGATTACAAATGAAGACCTGGATCGCTTCCTCAATAAATTTAAGAAGCGCTAGAAAAGGAGATATTTTCTGAGTCTGCAGCGTGTAAACCTCAAACTTTCTCACAAGGGACTGATTCTCGTTTCAGTGCCCCTGTTGTTTGAGTTGATCTTCCTGCTTACTTTGACGATGTTGCTCAGACAGGCTGAAATCGAGGTTCAGAGGCAGATTCGTTCGAAAGCGATCATCTCGCAGGCTAACACTCTCTCGAAACTTTTCTACGACGCCGGCGTGGCTATGGGTGGTTATTCGATCACCAAGAGCCCTCTGTTTAGCGATCGCTATGACAAAATCGTCCGTCAGATTCCTCAGGATTTGAACGAGCTGAAAAGCCTGGTAGGCGACAATCCCAGACAGCAAAAAATCTTGGAAAACCTGGCCGACATCACTGTCACTGGTTTGAAAATCCTCGGCGAAGCCAAAGCGGCCATCGACGACAACCGGGTCGATGTGGCGCAATTCCGGGCTCGACATATGTACAAGGAAATCCGTTCACTTGCCGACCGCTTGCAGGATGAATTGCGCGGATTGACTGAAGACGAACGGAAAATCGAAAGCGAATCGCCGGAAGTTCAAAACCGAAATCGAGCCACAGTCAAACTCTTCCTTGTCGTCGGAGTCGTTTTCAACATCTTATTGGCAGTGGCGCTGGCCCTGTTCTTCAGCCGCGGGATCGGTCGCCGATTGAATGTTCTTACCGACAACTCCATTCGTCTGGCTCGCGGAGAGCCGCTCAACCCGCCTTTGACCGGTGGCGATGAAATCGCCCACCTGGACGGTGTTTTCCATAGCATGGCCGACGCGCTCACGGAAGCTTCGCGAAAAGAGCGCGCCGTTATCGAGAATTCCGCCGACGTAATTTGCTCGATCGACATCGACGGAAAATTCGTCGCCGTCAGCCCCGCCTCTTTGACCATGTTCGGCTTTTCGCCTGATGAGCTGATGGGCAAGCGCTTTATCGATTTGATCATTCCGGAAGATGTGCAGGAGACCATCAAAGCTGTGCGCGCCATCCGGGCCGAGCAAGCGACGATGAACTTCGAAAACCGCATCAAACGGAAAGATATGTCCACCGTCACAGTTTTGTGGTCGGCTTATTGGTCTGAAACAGAACGTTCGATGTTCTGCGTCGCCCACGACATCACCGAACGGAAATTGGCTGAAGAAGCCACAAAAGCCAGTGAAAAGCGGATCAGAACCATCATTGAAAACATGCTTGTCGGTTTGATCATCATCAGCCCGGAAGGCATTGTCGAATCCGTAAACCCGCGTACTGAGCAGATCTTCGGCTTCACTTCCAGCCAGATGGTCGGTCGCCACCTGATGTCTTTGTTCACCGAAGCACGCCTGTATTCGATGAACAGCCGTGAAGACTTGCAGCAATTCATGGATAGCCTGTTCCATAAAGCTTTGAACAGAGTCGGTGAATTCGATGCATTGAAACAGACTGGAGAAGATTTCCCCATCGAGCTTTCGCTCTCTGAATTCAACATGGCGGACGGCCGTTTTTATCTGGCCAATATTCTCGACGTTTCTGAAAGACGCGAAGTAGAGCGCTTGAAGAAAGAATTCGTCTCCACTGTTTCCCACGAACTGCGTACTCCGCTGACTTCCATCCGCGGCTCTTTGACCCTCTTGAGCGTAGGCGCCTTAGGCAGTTTGCCGGACCAAGCTATGAAAGTTGTTCATATCGCCGAAAGAAACACCATTCGTCTGATCGGTCTTATCAATGACATTCTCGATATTGAAAAGCTGGAAGCCGGCAAGATGGATATGGTCTTCCAGGACGTCGACATCACCTCGGTGCTGGAGCGCTCGGTAGAGTCGGTCAAGACTTTCGCCGACAACAATGGCGTCGTTCTCGAAATGATCCCTTCGCACATTCATGTAAACGCCGATGGCGACAGACTTGTGCAGGTAATCGTCAACTTGATGTCCAATGCCTGCAAGTTCTCTCCCAAGGGTGCCACAGTCACAGTCAGGGTGGACGAGATCCCCAACTGGATTGAAGTCAAAGTGATCGACCGCGGACGCGGTATTCCAGCCAAGTTCAAGAATCTGCTCTTCCAGCGGTTCCAGCAAGTGGAAGCCTCCGACGCCAAGCGCAAAGGCGGTACAGGTTTGGGTCTGGCTATTTGCAAAGGGATCATCGAAGCACACGGCGGCACGATAGGCGTCGACTCGGAAGAAGGCAAAGGTTCGGTATTCTGGTTCCGCATTCCTCCTTCGCAGGCAAGCGCCAAAGTGATTGTGCCTGGCGAAAAGGAAAAAATGGTTTCCTGAAGAAATGCTGCGATCTCCTTCTTAGGAAGCGTGTGCGCCGCCCGCGAAGCCCTGGCCGAAAGCCCGAAAGCGCCATTCTGTTGGCAATTAACGCATTCAAAGTATTTTGTTAGATTGGCAAAACCGGGTATATGAAACTTGTAGGCACGCAAGCGGGGCTGATATCAGCATGAAAGTTCTCATCATTGATGACGAGGAAGACACTCGCAGTATCGCCGCCATGAGCTTGAATATTCTGGGCGGGCTGGACGTTGTGGAAGCGGAAAACGGTAAAATTGGAGTTGAAAAGGCAGCAGCCGAGCAGCCCGACTGCATTTTGCTTGATTGCATGATGCCGGTTATGGACGGTGAAAGCACTCTGGCTGAGCTGCTTACCAACGAACAAACAAAAGGTATTCCGGTGATTTTTCTCACCGCCAAAGCTATGACCACTGAAATTGAGCGCCTCAAGCGCCTGGGAGCAATCGGAGTTCTGACCAAGCCGTTTGATCCAACCGCGCTGGCAGGGCAAGTGAAAGCTCTTCTAGGGAGATAAGCCGGCGGCATGCAAGAGTGGAAAGAGACTTTTGGAGAACTGAAAGAGCAGTACGTCAGGCGCTCGTCGGAAAGGCTCGGCAAAATAGTCGAGATGGTCAGCATTCTCATTGAAAAACCAACCGACCTGGAAACTGTCAAACAGTTGACCAGGCATTTCCACTGGTTGGCAGGCTCGGGCACAATGTACGGCTATCCCGCCGTGTCCATGCTGGGCTCAGAAGGTGAGTCTCATTGCGAACAAGTTATTCGCGGCACACTGCCGCAGGCAGATGTAGACAGGCTTAAGGCTCTGTTGCACGAACTTTCATTTCAATTTTCGGAACAGGACGCTCCCCCCGATACCGTCACTTTAGGGCCCAGCCCGCAGGCGGAGCATCAGAGACGCACTGAAAATGACATACTCATCGTCGGCGAAGACCAGAACGACTTGCAGGCTATGGCCAGACTTGTCGAAGCCGAAGGCTACCCGGTCAGAACGGCGCGTTCGATGTCCACTGCCGTCAACGAGATTCAAGCTGAGCTGCCCATCGGTGTGATCATTGAAATCCCCCTGCCGGACGGCGATTGCTACGAAATGGTCGAGCAAATTCGCTCCATGGCTGGCGGCGACGAACCGGCCATCATTATATTGTCTAAGCGGACGGGCTTCCTGGATAAGGTGCGTTCGATCCATTGCGGAGCCGATTCGCACTTCGAAAAGCCGATCGATACCAAAGCGATGCTCAGGCGTTTGCGCTACCTGATCGACAAGCACAAGAAAGAAGTAGTAAAGATTCTCTCTGTCGAAGACGATCCGGATCAAGCCGCCTTCATTCGCGCTTTTCTGGAATCGGCTGGATACCAGGTGCGCACTGTCACCGATCCCAAACACTTCGAGTCTGCTCTATCGCAATTCCAGCCTGACCTGGTACTTCTTGATGCCATGTTGCCCGGCGTCACCGGCTACGAACTGGCCAGGTTCATCAGACAAGATGAGCGCTATGCCACCATGCCCGTTCTCTTTCTCACCACTCAAGGGCATTTGGAGGCTCGCATCGAATCGGCAAGAGCCGGTGGCGACGACCACCTGGTCAAACCGGTGCCGCCTGCGCTTTTGCTTTCGGCTGTTTCGTCCCGCATCGAGCGCTCGCGCTTTTTGAAAACGCTCCTCCATAGAGATGGTTTGACAAGCATGCTCAACCACTCTGCTTTCATGGATCAAGCCCAGCGTGTCATTGCCGAAAGAAAACGGCGCAGCGAGCACACCGCCTTGATTGTTGTCGATGTGGATTATTTCCGTTCGATAAACGAACGCCACGGCTATCCGGGCGGAGACAAAGTATTGCAGGCGCTATCATTGCTTTTGCGCAGACGGGTCAGGCAGTCCGATATTCTCGGACGCATCGGCGGCGACGAATTGGCCGTCATTGCCGAAGGGCTGGAAGAAACCGAAGCCCTCACGCTGGCCAGCCGCTTAATCGCCGATTTCCAGGGCATCAGCCATACGACCCCGTCGCACGTGGGCTTCTACGCCACCCTCAGCGCCGGTGTTTGCATGCTCGATCCCAAGACGATGGATTTGGAAGGCTGGATGGGTGAGTGCTACAAGGCTCTCAAACAAGCCAAAGATTCCGGGCGCAACTGTGCTGTGGCTGCTCCGAGCAATCGCAATCAGCCGGTCAGCAAATAGCAAACGGTCCCACCGCTGATACCGAATGTGGTGCTATGTCATTGTGTTTCAGCATCGAGCCCTCGGCATGAAACTTGGCAAAAAACGGCGTAAAATATTGCCTCATTGGCTGAGTAGGCAAAATCAAAAATCATTGTGGCTGATCAAAAGTCAAGCAACGCACACATCTCTATCTTTGGCGCCGGCAGCTGGGGCCTCACTCTAGCGTGGTTGCTTGGTGGCTCCGGGCACGATGTTGTCCTTTTTACCAGAAACGCTGAGAAGGCGGCCAGACTGTCGTCTGAGCGGTCCATTAAAGAGCCGGTCCAGGTCGAATTGCCAGCCGCCGTAAAAGTGACCGCCAATTTGAAAGAAGCGGCGCATGCTGATCGGCTCTTGATCTTGGCTTGTACGTCTCAGACCGTGCGCGATTTATCTTTGTCGATACATGAAGTTCTTCAACACTCAATGCCTGCCAAAAAGCCGCTGATTGTAGTCAGCGCCGTCAAGGGGTTGGAGCTTGAGACATTAAAACGCATGTCTGAAGTGATTGGCGAAAGCATTCCCAATGCCAATGTCTGTGCGCTTTCCGGACCCAATTTAGCTGACGAGATCTTGCTTGGCATGCCGGCCGCAACGGTTGTCTCTTGCCAGCAATCGGAAGTGGCAGATTCTGTTCAGGCAATTTTGACTTCCAAGCGATTTCGCGTTTACACCAATACTGACATCGTTGGCGTCGAGTTGGGCGGTTCTTTGAAGAACATCATCGCTATTGCTGCCGGTGTTTCCGATGGATTGCAGCTGGGCGCCAACGCCAAGGCGGCGCTTCTCACCCGGGGGCTGGCTGAGATGACAAGACTGTCTGTCAGGCTCGGTGGCAGCAGCACCACACTGGCCGGACTGGCAGGCATGGGCGACCTCTTTGCCACATCCTCAGCGGTCACGTCTCGCAATTACCGGCTGGGCGCGGCTCTTGCCAAAGGGTCCACCGCTAAGGAAGCGCAGAGGGCTCTGGGAGTGGTTGCCGAGGGGGTGTCCACGACGTTTGCCGTTTGTGAACTTGCAAAACGGCTCAATCTGGACCTTCCCATTGCTTCTGCCGTGGAGTCGATGCTGGACGGAAAAACTACTCCGGAAGGCGCGATAATGACACTGATGTCCAGACCCCCGGTCAGTGAAGCCAGATTTTCCAAGGAAAAGGCTGAGCCAACGTCCGGGCCAAGTGTTAATAGCATCATTGGTGGCTAAGGAGAACGAAAGTATCTATGACTGAAAAGCGCTTGCTCATGCTCTCCTGGGAATACCCGCCCCGCATCATCGGCGGACTGGCTCGAGTTGTAGAAGCTTTGTCCAGGCAGCTGGCCAATGACAAATGGGAAGTGCATGTGGTCACTGCCGACCATCCCGATACTCCAGAGCATGAAGTTATGGACGGCGTGCATGTGCATCGCGTCAAAAATCAAACCGACACCACTCCGGATTTTCTGACCTGGGTGCATCGATTGAATTTCGGCATGTTGCAGCATGCCATTCAGCTACATCGCAAGCATCCCTTTTCGATCGTGCATGCGCATGACTGGATGGTCACCGATGCAGCCTGGACAATTAAGAGCGGTTGCGGCATTCCACTGGTTGCCACCATCCATGCCACTGAAGCCGGACGCATGCATGGCATTCACAACGATCTTAATCGCTATATTCATCAAATGGAATGGCGCCTCACCTTCGAATCCTGGGAAGTAATCGTCAACAGCCACAGCATGCATGCTGAGTTGCAGCGGCTTTTCGGCATGCCGAAAGATAAGATCGTCGTCATTCCCAACGGCACAGATCCCGATACTTTCGATTTTCCGTTCGATCCCGGTCCAATGCGGAGTCAATACGCCGGCGCTCACGATCAGATCATTTTGTATGTCGGACGTCTGGTCAATGAAAAGGGTGTGCAAATCCTTTTGGAAGCAGTTCCCAAGATTATCTCGGCCTGCCCGGGCGCGAGATTCTTGATTGTCGGCACCGGATATTACATGGACAATTTGAAGAGTCAAGCTCGTGCTCTGGGCATCGATCATTATGTCCGCTTTCTCGGATATGTCGATGATGATTCGCTGAAGAAGTTCTTCAAAATTTCAGATATCGTCTGTATTCCCAGTCTCTATGAGCCTTTCGGCATTGTAGCATTGGAAGGCATGGCGGCCGGCAAACCGGTTGTCACTTCAGACACAGGTGGATTGACGGACTTCGTCGAACACGGTGTGACCGGCCTGACTACCTATACAGGCGACGCCAACAGTCTTGCCTGGGGCATCATGGAAGTGATCCGCAATCCGGAGCTGGCCAAACGAATGGCCAAAGATGCCTATGAAAAAGTTCACCACATCTACAACTGGAAAGTGATCGCAAAGCGCACCGAAGAATTGTATGAGAAAGTCCTTTTAGAGGCTGGAAAAATCGGCGAGGAAGGAGTATCTTCCCGCCCGAAAGTGCCGGTCAGCGCGAGCAAACCGGCCATTAATCCCAAATCGTCCGCATAAGGACAATGTCTTCGGTGTCTGAAATTTTGAACCTGGTTGAGAGTCGAAAATGAGATTATGGAGGTCGCGAAAATGAAAGCGGTGATCATGGCGGGAGGATCCGGAACCCGACTGAGACCTCTGACCAGCAACTTTCCGAAGCCCATGGTGCCTGTTGCCAATGCACCCATGGCGGAGCATATCGTCAATCTGTTGAAGACACACGATATGAAAGAAATCATTTTCACTCTGCACTATTTGCCTGATGCTATTCGCGATCATTTTGGCGATGGCACTGACTTCGGTTGCCGGATTTCTTATTCGGTTGAAGAAGGAAAACCGCTTGGCACAGCCGGTTGCGTCAAGCAGATACAAGATCAATTGGACTCCACTTTCGTGGTAATTTCGGGAGACAGCTTGACCGACATGGATTTGACCAATGCGGTCAAATTTCACAAAGAGAAGAAATCGAAAGCCACACTTGTTTTGAAACGCGTCGAAAATCCGCTCGATTATGGAGTCGTGATTGTCGATGGAGAACAGCGTATCAAGCGCTTTGTAGAAAAGCCGGGCGCGTCCGAAATCTTCTCCGACACGGTCAATACCGGAACCTATATTCTCGAGCCGGAAGTGATGCTCTATGTGATCCTAGGCCGCGAACAAGACTTCTCCAATGATCTTTTCCCGTTGCTGCTCTTGCGCAACGAACCCATGTACGGTTATGTAGACGACGGCTATTGGTGCGACATCGGCAACCTTGCCGTTTATCGCCAGGCTCACCAGGATGTTTTGGACGGCAAAGTCAAATTGAAAAATCTTTCGCCTGAAATCCGCCCTGGTGTATGGGTGGGTGAAGGCACCGAAATGGATGCGTCTGTAAAAATAGAACCGCCCGTTATCATCGGCAGAAATTGCCGCATAGGGCGTGACGTTGAGCTTGATCAATACACGGTTTTGGGCGACAACGTCGTGGTGCAGGAAAAGGCTATTTTGAAACGACCGGTGATCTGGTCCAACTCATATATCGGCAGTAATTCCAATCTGACTGCCTGTGTGGTTTGCAATGGTGCCACCATCCACAATTCGGTTGAAATTCTAGAAGGGGCGATCATCGGCGCCAACAGCAGCATCGGGCAGGAAGCCCAAATCAGCCCGGATGTGCGGGTTTGGCCCGATAAGTTGATTGACTCAGGCGCTCGCGTAACATCATCGGTTATCTGGGGTACGAAAGCACCGCGCACCTTATTTGGTGCCCATGGCGTGCGCGGATTGGCCAATATCGATATAACGCCGGAATTTGCGGTCAACCTGGCGGCTGCCTATGGATCCACTCTCAAGTCCGGTCCGGTTCTGGTCAGCCGTGATTACTGGCGAGTCAGCCAGATGATTTCCAGAGCGGTCGTTTCCGGTCTGGTATCTGTCGGTATCGAAGTGCAAAACTTGGAATCGATGTCTTTGCCTATTGCCCGGTATTATGTAAAAACGCAGAGGGCGGGCGGTCTCATGCATACCCGTGTGTCGCAGCGCGAGCCCGATAAGCTGTCGATTGAATTTTTCGACAGCGAAGGTATTGCCATTACGAAGGCCATGGAAAGGAAGATTGAAACCACTTTCTTCAAAGAAGATTTCCCTCGCTGCTTGCCTGCAGATGTAGGCAGCATCACCTTCCCCAGCCGGGTTAAGGAGTACTATGCAGACGAATTTTTAAAACACGTCAAAGGACAGGTCTTCGAAGAAGACAAAGTTCCTTTCTGCATCGTGCCTGGCAGCAACTACACAAGAAAAACCAAATCCGGTGCCATTGCCACGCAGGCGCCGAAAGTGGTCATCGACTATGCGATGGCCGAGACAGGAGTGCTTCTGCCTGATTTGCTCGGTCAAATCGGTATTGAAACCGTCGTTCTCAACTCTTCCATCCGCAACATGCCGCCCCGGCCGGAAGAAAGAATCGGCATGCGCAAGCAGTTGGCCGACGTCGTCAGAGCGCTCAATGCTGAATTGGGTGTGCAGATCGGCCGCAACGGCGAACAGATGACTCTGGTTGATGAAACCGGACAGATCATACGCGGTGAGCTTCTTCTGGCGGTAGTAGCCGACATTATTTTAAGAGACAAGCCGGGCCGCTCGATTGTCGTTCCGGTCAACAGCAGTTCTTCCATAGAACGCATTGCCTCTCGCTACAATTGCCGCGTCGTTCGCTGCAAAGCATCGGAAACCGAAATTGGCAGCACCACTGCCAAACTGGAAGGAGCCGTATTGGGCGGCAGCGCCAATGGCTGTTTTATCTTCCCGGAATTCCAAAACGGCTACGACGCCATGTTCACGGTCGGACAAGTGCTCGAGCATTTGACTTTCCAGGGCCGCACGTTAAGCGAAGCTGTTGCCGACTTGCCGCCGCTTATCTATCAGGTCGATTCGGTGCACTGCCCATGGGAAAGAAAAGGGCGCGTCATGCGCTTGCTTGTAGAAAAACACCAGGACAGACCGATGGAATTGCTGGACGGCGTAAAGATTCAAACTCGTCCGGAGCATTGGATTCTCGTCCTGCCTGACGCGGTCGAGCCTCTCGTGCATGTCTATGCAGACGGTCTTGATTTACAGCAAACCTCGGCCGATCTGAACGAATACACTCAATTGGTTCGCTACTTGCAGAACGCCTGATTTAAGATCGATGGGTATATTAAGTTAGACCCTGTTTTGCCATGCCTATTTCCGGTATCGAATACGGTGCCAGTCGGGCAGGCGAAACCATAATCGATGCAATCGAGCACGTTTGTCTAATGACTTCGCAAGACGAGATTAATCCCGATCGATCAAAAGAAAAGCCGCCCGAGCTGCCGGTTTCCGGTCGAGCCGACCAAACTGATCTGCCTGATCAAATAGATACAGTCAACCCTAACCTGGCCATGCAACTTACTGCCTCAGTCATATCCGCGCTGGCTGAAAGCGAAAGTCTACTTCCTGAAGGGAATGTAATTGCCGGTAAATATAAGATCCTCGGACATCTTGGATCGGGCGGCATGAGCGTCGTGTACAAGGCTCGCGATCAGGTGATCGGTCGAGATGTCGCTCTAAAAATGTTGTCGGCTGAGCGCGCTGCCGATGCAAAAAGCGTGCGCAGGTTTCAACAAGAAGGCATGGCAATCGGCCGCCTCAATCATCCAAACATAGTCAGTGTGCACGATGTCGGAGTCACCGCAACCGGTGAGCCGTTTTTTGTTATGGACTTAGCGGACGGCAAGACTCTAGGCGAGGTGGTCAGCTTTTCTGGCCGATGTTCTCCGCTGCGCGCGCTTGCACTGATCGAAAATGTGCTCGATGCGCTTATTCATGCGCATGAAAAAGGGGTTGTCCACAGGGATCTGAAGCCGGGAAACATTATTGTTTGCAATTCGGTCGATGGTAATGGAGAAAAGGCGCTGGTGTTTGACTTTGGCATCGCAAAATTAATGCCGGAGCCAGATAAAACCCCGCACGACCTCACCCAAACGGGGGAGGTATTCGGCAGTCCTCTTTATATGAGTCCGGAGCAGTGTTTGGGAAAGGCACTTGATGGGCGCTCCGACATCTATTCGCTGGCTTGCATCCTTTATGAGCTGATTTCCGGCCACCCACCGCATCGTTCTGAGACGACTGTTGAAACGATCATCAAACACGTTCAAGAGGAAGCGCAACCGCTAAGCCAGGCCTGCCCTGAGCTGCTGCTGCCAGCTGGGCTGGAGGCGCTGGTACAAAAAGGTCTTTCGAAAAATCCTCAATCCCGATTTCAAAGCGCCAGTGAAATGCGGCAAGCAATCTCATCGGTTATAGAGAAGTCCAGGTCCGACAAAGCACCAATGGAAGCCAAAGCAAAGCTCTTCGGTATTCTCGAAAGAGACCCCGCCAGCATTACCATCGGTTCTCTAATCGTCTTGGTGCCGGTTGTCCTGGTCGCTCTTTTGCTCTGGTCTATAAGCGGATTCTCCAGTGTCAAACAGGCGCCGCCGATTCGCGCCGATCTCTCCTCCGGCACGCTTCGGCACATGGTCGATCATGCCCAGCTGCAGACCGAATCGGAAAATGGCGTGCACCTGAAAGAAGTTCCGGCCTTCACTGCCAAAGACGGCGCAGTTATGTTTAACTCGGAAAGAATCGACGACACCGTAATGGGTCGGCTTACCAACACAAAAGACTTGCGAAAGTTGGTCTTCAAAGCTACATCAATTGAGATAACCGCAAGAGTCCTGGAATATGTTTCGACCTTGCCGATTGACTATCTGGACCTATCAGAGTCCGATTTCAGCCTGGATTTTCTCAGAGAGGTCTCAAAGATAAGGACCCTCAGGACTCTTGACCTGGCCAATATCACTTTGTCCGAAGGGCAGATGGAAATCGTTTGTCAGAGCCGCAGTCTGGAGAATCTCTCGATTAACGGCAGCCGCAGACCAATGCGTGTCTTGTTGCCGCTTACACACCTGCCTAGATTGCGCTGCCTCAATCTATCCGATTGCGGACTTAGCGATCAGTTCATGAATGTTATCGGTGCATGCAAGGGGTTGGTCCAATTGACACTTGCCCATAACCCGGTGGGCGCTGCCGGTTTGGAAAAGCTTGATGGATTGCCTGACCTGGAAGTTTTGGACCTGAGCGGCACCAGGGTCACTGATAAGGATATCGATGCCCTGGCCGCTTTCCCCAGCCTCAAAAATCTGAGCCTGGACAAATGTAATCTAAGTAATGCCGCTCTTTTGAAGCTGGCTCGACTTTCGAACTTAAGAAAGTTGTCCTTAGCGAATTGTCAGAGGCTTACAGACACTGCCATTGCTCGCCTCAAGGCCAGCTTGCCGCACTGTGTTATCACCCCCTAGAAGCATGATCAGATCTAACTTTGTGGTAAAGAGTAAGAAGACCCTGTCTTTCTTATACAAGTTTGGCCCTTTAAGCGTAGGGGTACAGGATCTTTTGAGGCCAGTTGCATAAATAGCGGCTTGCAACTGGAAAGGAGGCCGTCTGATGTGGCAAAAGAAAGAGGACCCTAGCAAAGGCAAGGGATCTCGCAAGGATGGCGATAAGCGCAAGTTTTTGGACGTTCATCCAGCCAAAATGAAAAATAATCCGTCTGGTAATGCCACGCCGGACAGTGTGCAGTTTCACGCCATGCAGCAATCGGACCACTTGAGCAATGTTGCTCAGCAGGTCCTGGTTTATCACGAGTCTGAAGTCGGTGCCAGCAGCGGGTCCGACTGGATGAGCCGCCTCAAGGAAGAGTCAATGAACTTCCTTGCCGAGCAAAGAGGTGTGCAGCTTCAGCAACTTTACAGAGAAGCGGCTTATAAAAAAGGCGTGGAGGTCCTGGTCGATAAAATTTACGGACTTTTGCAGCGCTATGCCTTTGAATTCAACCAAATAGCCGGCGGTACCGATCTCCATGTTTCCGGCACCATATCTGGTGACGTGACCGAAGCTACCAAAGTCAACCGAATGAGAGAAATAGAGGAAACGGAAACCTTTTTCCGCGCTCGTTTCTCAACCCGCCTTTTCAGCCTGGTTGTAAGAGGAAAGGACGATCACATCGACTTCTACTTGTTACCGACTACCCGCGTCATGGCTCAGAGCACAGTCGAAAGCCAATACAAGCCAATTTCCACCCTGCAAGTGCGGATCACCGAACAAGGCATGATGTGGCGTATGGCCGACGCGGTTCCCCCTGTGGACAATTTGGATAAGCTCTGCATGTGGCTTTTCACCACTCTTATCGAAGAGACGAAAGAAGCAACGAAAGACGAAGAAGATGAACAGAATAAGCCGTAAGGCTGGAGTATTTGCTCGTTTGGTGGTAAAAATTTCTTAGGGACCCCAGGGGTCTATTTTTCTTGTCCGCATTTTCTGGAGTCGCGATCAACCATGTCCATTAACCCCGAAATGCTGAAGCAGCTTCTTGATGAATTCAACGAGAAGGAAGCGCTCAATGCTGCCGAGATTAACGTTGTCGAGCAGCAGATTTTGGATATGGAACAAAGGATCATCGATGTCAAAGCCAAGCTGCTGGTAGTTGCAGCCGACAGAGACCGGGTTACTCAAATGATGGCGCGCCATACCGCCTCAGGCGATTGGACTCCCACTCAAGAGGCTGCCCCGGCAATGCCCGCCAGCCCTCAACCCGCCGTAAATACGGTGCCCCTGGCAAAAACTCCCTCGAGCACTTCTCAAGCACTGCAGGCATTGACCACACCCAGACCGGCACAAGCGGCTGCACCCGTTGCTGCTGCCAATCCGGCACCGCCGCCACCACCTCCTCCCCCTCCCGCGCCGCCGCCCCCACCGCCTCCCCCGGCGCCGCCCGCTCCGGCTCCTGCGCCCGCTCAGGCTGCCACTGCCTCCGGCGTTTTTGCCACCCCACCGGCCAACCCTACATCCGGCATCTTCTCGTCTCCGCCTCCGGGTCCGGCTACGGCATCCGGAAATTTCCAAGCGGTAGCGCCCACGACCGCTTCAGGCTCCTTTCAAGCGGTTGCTTCACAGGCGCCAGCCCCGGCATTTCCCGCCCAGCCTGAGCCCACGCAGCAGCCTTTCCAGAGCGCTCCTCAAACCCCTACTGCTTCCGGCACCTTTGCCGCCGCAGCCCCGCCGACAGCTTTCCCGCCGCCGCCTGCTTTGCAGGCTGACATGGCTGCCAACCCATTTGCTTCTCAAGCGCCAGCGCCACCTCAAGCGCTGCCGGCTGCACCTGCTTTTGAAACCGTACCGTCGGCTCCCCAGCCGGACCCTCAGCAGCCGCAGGCTCCTGCCGCCGAAGGCAGCAGTGAGGAAGACGACGACACGGTCAGAGACATCAACGATGCTCTGCGCGGACTTTTCCGATAAAGCGCTATTGATAATTCGCTTACGTAGAAATCATGATTCCGGCGCTTACACAGAAATCATGAGACTTTCCAGCCGCTTTGATAACATTAGCGCCCGCACTTGCATGTGAGTGGGCTTCCCACTCGTGTGCCTGGTGTCGCTTGTCTCAGGTTGCTTTGCGCAATTACTTGTTTTCCACTCCCTTCAGTAAGACGGCAGAACCAATGAAACAAATACCTTCTATGATGGCCGGCGTTGTTGTCGAACTTCTCGTCAAGCCCGGAGATCAGGTCTCTGACGGCATGGACGTCGCCATTCTCGAATCAATGAAAATGCAATTGCCGGTGCAATCCAACTTAGCAGGCACCGTCAAAGCGATCAAAGTTGCAGCCGGAGACTTTGTCAATGAAGGCGATCCGCTCATAGACATTGAATAATAGTTATTAGCTTCAGCCAGTAAGGAAACGCGCCATGTTTGAGGGCGTCCCCAAACAAGTCAAAATAGTGGAAGTGGGTCCCAGAGACGGGTTGCAAAACGAGTCTCGGCAGATTGCCACCGCTGACAAAGTGCGCCTCATAGAAGCTCTGGCCGCTTCCGGCCTGAAAAACATTGAAGTGACTTCCTTCGTCAGTCCCAAGTGGATACCGCAATTGGCTGATGGTCTGGATGTATGCAAATCGCTGAAGCTGCCTGCCGATGTAATTCAAACAGCGCTGGTTCCTAATCTCAAAGGCTACGAATCAGCCTGCCAGGCTGGTTTGTCGCATATCGCGCTCTTTATGTCGACAACTGAGTCGCATAGCAAGAAAAATATCAACAAGTCGATTGACGAGGCTCTCTCCACACTTGGTGAGCTTTCTCGGCAGGCTAAAGCAGATGGAAAATGGGTGCGCTGTTATTTGTCTGTTGTGTTTGAGTGTCCGTATGAAGGAACGGTCTCGCCCGACCAAGTGGCTAGAATCACTGACAAGCTCGTGGAGATGGGCGTTGACGAGATCTCCCTTGGCGACACCATCGGTGCCGCCACTCCCCGTCATGTGGAAAATGTGGTGAAGCTGGTTTTGCGCAGCACCGATATTTCAAAATTGGCTCTGCATTTCCACGACACAAGAGGAACCGCTTTGGCCAACGTTCTTGCTGGACTGGAGATGGGTATTTCCACCTTTGATTCGAGCCTGGGCGGTATGGGCGGTTGCCCGTATGCTCCAGGCGCTGCCGGCAATCTTGCCACTGAAGACCTGGTTTATATGCTCGACGGCATGGGCGTAAAAACCGGCGTAGATTTGGAAAAACTGGTCAATGCCGGTTGTCTGGCTGAAGAATTGTTAGAGAAAAAACTACCTGGGAGGTATCTTAGGGCATGCCTGTCGATGAAAGAGAAAGAGAATTGCAGCAAGGCGGAAGCGGCAAGCGCAGCGAAAAAATAGCAACAGAGGACGGTTCTTTGGACAGCGAAAAAGTTTTATTGGTGGAGCGTGATGGCGATCTTGTCTGGTTCAAATTGAACCGGGCCAAAGTTGCCAACTGCCTGAACAGACCTTTGTTGAATGCTCTGGTAGAGGCTTGCAATGATGCGGCCAAAGACCGGAGCATCCGTGTGGTTGCCATCATCGGGGCGGGCCGCAAAGCGTTTTGTGCAGGCGCAGATTTGGCTGAGCGCAAAGGTATGACGCAAGCGGAAACGCTCGACTACCTGGCTTTGATTCAAAAGACCATGCGCACAATTGAAAAATTGCCACAGCCTGTAATTGCTGCAATCAACGGCTCTGCCTATGGCGGCGGCACTGAGCTTGCCCTCTCCTGCGACTTGCGCGTTATGGTCGAGGAAGCACAGTTGCGTTTGACCGAAGTGAAGCTTGGTATCATCCCTGGTGCAGGCGGAACACAAAGACTGCCGCGCCTGATCGGCAAGTCGAAAGCCAAAGAGATGATTCTGACCGGTGCGCCAATCAATGCCTTTGAAGGACAGCAGTTCGGGCTGGTGCATAAAGTAGTGACTGAGAAGAGCCCGCCGGAAGAAGAATTCGATTCGATTTTGATGGACGCCGTCAGAGAATGGGTGAAAGAGATTGCCACCGGCGCACCGCTTTCGCTGGCTGCTGCCAAAGAAGCAATCGACAGCGGCTATGACCGCGATCTGGAAGCCGGATTGGCACTGGAAACCAAAGCATACCTGCAGCTTTTAAACACGAAAGACCGCTTAGAAGGGCTGGCCGCCTTTGCTGAAAAGAGAAAGCCAGTATATGTAGGAGAATAATCTTGAATTTTCTTGCCGACTCAACTCGCGAACCATTGCCTTTGCCGGTGACAGGCTTGATTTTGTCGGGCGGCAAAAGCAAACGCATGGGCAGACCAAAAGCGTTTCTACCCTATGAAGGCTCGACTGTAATCGGGCACATTGTCTCTGAGATCAAAGATCTTTTCAGCGAGATATTTATTGTCGCCAACGAAGTGGAAAGCTTTGAAGATCTTGGCGTCGATGTCGTCAAGGACATTCTGCCTCACCGCGGACCTCTGGGCGGAATTCTCTCGGGACTGATGACCTCCAGCAATCACTATGCTTTCGTAATGGCTTGCGACATGCCGCTCATCGATAAGCGCCTGGTGAGAGAACTTGTTTCCCGCCGTCAGGACAATGACGTCGTAGTTTTATCGCACCCTCAGGGTATCGAACCGCTCTTCGGCGTTTATTCAAAAAACTGCATCAAGCCCCTTGAAGAATCACTTTTCGCCGGCAACCTTTCGGTTCAAGACTTTCTCTCTGGACTGAAAGCCGGCATCTATGAATGGATGCCCGAACGCGCAGACGCTGATGCGCTGCCACCCTTTTTCAATATCAATACCCCTCAAGACTATTCCCGCGTGATTGCAAGAGCCGGGATGGGCGTATCTATCCTTCCAGAGCGCCGTACTTAAAGTTCATCTTTTTGCGACCGCTGAAACTTCAAGTCGCCCGTAATTTTTGAGGTTGCAAAAGCCTATATAATTTCGCATCGACTTCAGGGAGTTTGTCATGGCAAAGCCACACGGAAATCGAGTTAAATTATTGATTGGTACGCGCAAAGGTGCTTTCACCCTTACGTCCGATCCGGTCCGGTCGACGTGGAACCTCGAGGGTCCGCTCTATCTTGGCCACATCATTCATCATTATATGTGCGATCCCCGTGACGCCAATTCGCAAATCATGGCGATGAAAGCAGGGCACTTGGGTCCGACTGTTTTTTTCTCGAAGGACAAAGGGGCTACCTGGAAAGAAGCTTCCAAGCCGCCCCAGTTTCCCAAGGCTCAGGACACCGCAGGAGGCAACCCGGATCCTGAGAAGGATCTGTCCGAAATGACCGAAGCCGAAAAAGGCGAGACGAACGGAGGCAACGATAAGAAGGACGCCAGCGCCGTCGACATCTGTTTCTGGCTCACGCCCGGACATGAGTCTCAGCCCGGAGTCTGGTATGCGGGCACGGCACCGCCCGGCATGTTTATCACCAAAGATGGTGGCGATACCTGGGCTCCTGTTGAAGGCTTCAATAAATACTGCCAGGAAAACCCAGGTTTGCATGGAGAAACTGCCACCCCCGGCGGGCAGCTCACCCACTCTATTTTGATCGATCCAAGAAATCCACAGCACATGTATGTTTCGATTTCAGTAGGGGGCACCTTCGAGTCTTTGGACGCGGGTGCAAGTTGGACTCCCATAAACAGAGGCATTCAAGCTGACTTCCTTCCTGATCCAGAAACGCCTTACGGGCACGATCCGCATTTTGTTGTTATGCATCCTGCTAATCCCGATCGTTTGTATCAGCAAAATCATTGCGGCATTTATCGCATAGACAGACCTTCGATAACCTGGTCGCGCATCGGCGACAATATGCCCAAAGAAGCTGGTGACATCGGTTTTCCCATCGTCGTGCATCCACACGATGTCGATCGGGCCTGGGTATTTCCAATGGATGGAACGGAAGTCTGGCCACGCACAAGTCCGGGCGGGAAACCTGCCGTTTACGAAACGAAAGACGGCGGCTCTTCATGGCACAGGCATGACAAAGGCCTGCCGCAAGAACACGGCTACTTCACGGTAAAACGTCAAGCCATGTGTGCCGACGCCATGCTGCCTCTCGGCTTGTACTTCGGCACTACATGCGGTGAAGTCTACGGAAGCCTCGACGAGGGTGCCAGCTACAGTTGCCTGGTCAGACACCTGCCGGAAATTTTTTCCATAACTGCGACTCTGGAATAGATTCAGCCGGGAGCCGAACACATGCTCGTACACATCCCCAGTCCACTGAGGTCTTATACAAAAGGCGCTGCCAAGGTTGATGCGGAAGGCGCAAGCGTTGACGATCTGCTCAATCATCTCGACAAACAATTTCCCGGAATCAAGTTTCGCATGATTGATGAACAGAGCCGAATGCGGCAGCACATTAAGATTTTCGTCAATAAAGAAACGGTGGAGACGGTGAAAACGCCGCTCAATTCGAAAGACGAAGTGCATATCATCTGCGCGCTCTCGGGTGGCTAATTCTTTTTCTTTGCTGACGGAACGAGGTGTACGACGATAACGTGGTGTTGCTGCATATTGGTTGATGAGATAGCAATGGCAACTGCCGACAGCTTTCGCTTCAGTGCCCGAAGAAAGGATATCCAAGTCGCGACAGCTCTAATTTGAACCAGAGCCAGAATGCGAGTATCGGTATCGCAATCAGTCCTCCGATGATTTGCCAGAAGAGTGCGCGACCACCGGTTGGCGGTGCGACAGCAGGTGGTTTATTCGATACGGCATGAACCAGAATGATGATGCCGACGACAACGGTAAATGGCGCAAAGCAGACCAGCCCGTCAATAACAGTAACCTTGGCCATTTTTTGATGCGCTGCCTGGAGCGTATCAAAAACAAAAAATTTGCCGAGCAGAATTCCCATCATGATGAGTCCGATGCCCAATCCGGCACGCTGAGCACGTGGCAGTGGTTCGGCTGCTACAGTTGTTTCCCCAGCCACAGTTGTTTCCGCCTCGGAAAGAGTGGGTTCGCTTGTGCCGGCATCGTCCGGAGCAAATGATTGAACTTCATTATCCGTTGGTGCTGCTTGCCTGCCCTGAGGGCGGATGCTTTTTTCAGCATCCATGAGCAAGTTGGCGCGTATGGAGATGTTGGTGCGCGGTTGGGCAACCGTCATTTCTAGAAATTCGCCTTTGCGTTTTGCTTCTGTGAATTTATCCCAGGGGATAAAGATCGGTGAAAAACCTAGATGATGAGCTAATCCTGAAATAGCAAAATAAATTCCGTCGCCTGTTTCGAGAAATAAGAGCCTTTGCGTCGGTATCATCGCCATGCGCACGCGTCCGATGGTGGCGTCCTGCCCGGCCGGTTTCATTTTGGTGAGTTCATGTTTTTTTCCCAACTTGTCTGCAAGAAAACCCCACGGAGATGCAGCTAAGAGCAGCCAGAGGTAGGCAAGCATTCCAGCCGGAATAGCAAAAGATGAGATCAAAACTTGCATACCATTGAAAGTGTCGGGTCTGGTTAGCGAGCCTAGAGCAAACACGCCTGAGGCTTGCTTGACCTCGGGCTGGGCGTCTATGTGGATTTGAAACTGACCTGGACGCAAGGTTGTGATTGCAAAAATCGGCCGACCCCAGATCCATTTAGGCGGCGAGCCTGCCTTATAGAGTAAACGGCCTGGTAGGTTGCCGGTTTTGAGCGGCTTGCCGTCAGCATCCATGACAGTTATTCTGGTGGCGCCGACGGCCTTGGAGAGATCAGTAAAGGACTGCGATTTATTGACTGAGTCCTCTACATCATAAGGATTGCTGGCTGCATTGAGGTCCAATTCTTTCGAGTAGAAAACAACATACCTGCCCCTTTCCGGCAGATTGACAGTCTCATCAGCCTGCGCCAATGAATGCATACGGAGAGGCTCTAGAAACCTGGAATCTGGGCGGTAGTTCCAGGCACAGACAAGAATAATGAAGAGGAGCGCCAGTGGACCGATGAGAATTCGCTTCAATCTATCAATGTCCACGAACTACCTCTCTTGAAACTCAATAACGGGGCATCGAGCGATCGACATCCAGAGCCCACGCAGTAATCCCGCCTGTGAGATTGCGCACTCTGGCAAATCCATTGCGGCGCATGACCTGTGCGGCGTGGTGGCTCCTTACTCCGGCATGGCAGTAGACAATGATGTCGGCATTCTTGTCGAGTTCGCCCAGACGTTTCTCTAATTCGGGCAATGGAATTAAAACCGAATTGTCCAGATTGCAGATAAGAGTTTCCTCCATGCTTCTTACATCAAGGAGAAATGGGCTCTTGCCTGACTTTACGAGATCGTGAAGCTGCGACGCCGAAATCTCGGTGGCGAATTGTTCTTCTTCATCCTCTTTATTTTGCGCATTTGCCTCTGCCGCGCAAACAAAATTGGTTTCTTTCAAAGATGTGATGCTGGGCTCGTTTCCGCAAAGCGGGCATTGAGGATTGCGTTTCAAATTGAGGGTTTCGAAACTGGCTTCCAGAGCATCATATAAAAGCAGCCGGCCCATCAGTGACTGGCCTTTGCCCAATAATATTTTGATTGCCTCTGCTGCTTGTATGGAGCCGACTACACCGGCAAGGACGCCAAGGACGCCGCCTTCTGCGCAATTAGGGACAGCGCCTTCTTCAGGTGGATCGGGATAGATGCAACGGTAACAGGGGCCAGCAGGTGGATTGAAAACAGTAGCTTGACCTTCAAAACGGAAGATCGATCCATAAACAAGCGGCTTTCTGCCGAGCACACATGCGTCGTTGACGAGATAACGCGTTTGAAAGTTGTCGGTTCCATCAATGACCACGTCATAATCACCAATAAGCCTCAGCGCGTTTTCTACCGAGATGCGCTCCTCATGCACTATCACGCTTATCTCTGGATTGACTTCGAGCAATCGCGCTTTTGCCGATTCTGTTTTCTTTTTCCCGATGTTTTCAGTCGAGTGCAAAATCTGGCGTTGCAGATTGGAAAGTTCCACCGCATCAAAATCGACGATGCCTATCGTGCCGACTCCGGCTGCCGCAAGGTACAAACTAATCGGAGAGCCCAGACCGCCCATGCCTATTACTAGAGCGCGAGATTGTTTTAAGCGCATCTGACCGTCTTTACCTACTTCTTCAAGGAGAAGGTGGCGGCTGTATCTGGTCAGCTCACTGGAAGATAAATTGGTTTGCGTTGTCGATTGGGGTTTTGGCATTTGATTTTGGCTGGCAAACGGAACTGACTTTCTTTCCGTTATATTGACCTGTGCTGCAAAGTGAAATGATAGCAGCCCAGCCTGCCAATAGGTTCCATTTCACGCCCGGCGCACCAGTTTTGGGACTGTTTGGCTGAGGCTCCCATCTCCTTCATTGTGCGCTAAAGTGCACTATAGAGAGTCTCAAAACCTACCCCAGAAAGTCAGTCGGGCAGGAGATTTATGGAAAAGGCCAATATAGTCGCCGCCTGGATAGCCATTCTTGTCGGCTTCTTTGCTGGAGTAATCCCCGGTCTGTTTTTCCATGATGAAGAATGGTTGGGCGGCTACTCGAGCTGGCCCCGGCGGCTGATGAGACTGGGACACGTGTCCTTTTTCGGTATTGCTTTCATCAATTTAGCCTTTGCTTTCACGGTCTGGCGTCTCAACCTGTCAGGCGATCTGGTGCGCACCGCGTCAATTCTCTTCATCGTGGCGCAGATTGCCATGCCGACAATCTGCTATGGAGCATCAGTTAAGAAAGTGTTGCGCAACCTGTTTTTCATCCCAGTCCTCAGCCTTATCATTGGCGCATCGGTGCTTTTGCTGGCCATATTTCAAGGACCAAAAGTTTGAAAATTGCGCTTATATCTATGAACGGAATCCGCGCCAACGACAAGGAGCTCTTGCGCCTGGGGCTGAATTTGCCTGGTTTTGTGGAACGCAGCCGGGCGATTGCCTCGCTCCCCAGCCTGGGGTTACTAACTCTGGGCGCGCTCACTCCTGACGAGCACGAACAGGCATATATTGAAGTGCCGGATCTGAGCGAACTGGAAAAGTTGCCTTCCGGATTCGACCTGGCGGCGATTTCCAGCTTTAGCGCTCAAATTGAAGAGGCTTATCAGCTGGCTGACCGGCTCAGAAGTCAGGGAACCAAGGTCATAATGGGCGGCAATCATGTCTCGTCCGAGACGGAAGAAGCGCTTACTCATGGCGACAGCGTCATGATCGGAGAAGGTGAACTTTTCTGGGCTTCGATGCTGGCGGATGCAGCCACCGGGAACTTGAAAGAGACTTACGGCAGCATGTTCGGAAATTTCGATCTGGCAGATGCGCCATTGCCGGCATATCGATTGTTGGATCCGGCCAAATACAATCGGGTCACATTGCAAACGAGCAGAGGCTGTCCGATGCGCTGCGAGTTTTGCGCGGCCTCTGTTCTTTATACGCGCCGCTACAAGCAGAAGCCTAAAGGGCTTGTGATGGCTGAGATTCGTCAATTGAAATCGATGTTTCCCAGACCTTTCATCGAGTTTGTAGACGATAACGCTTTTGTAGACAAACGCTATTGGAAAGCGCTTTTGCCCGAGATCCAGGCTGAGGGAATTCGCTGGTTTGCCGAAACCGACGTGTCGGTGGCTGATGATCCAGAACTTCTTGAAGCCATGAAAGATGCCGGCTGCAAGCAAGTGCTGATCGGCTTTGAAAGCCCAGTCGAGGAGGGCTTGAACGGTCTGGAATTGAATTCCAACTGGAAGGCCAAGCGCTGGAAGAAATACAAGCAAGCCATCCAGAAAATCCAGGCACATGGAATTCGTGTGATCGCATGCTTTATGGTCGGACTGGATGGGCAAGACCAGAGGATTTTCGAGGCGATTCTCGAATTTGTCAAAGAAGCGACACCGTTTGACGTGCAGATTACTGTCCCGACTGCATTTCCGGGGACGCCTTATTACCGCCGCCTGCTTGCCGAAGGAAGGCTGATTGAGCCGCGCGCCTGGAGTAAGTGCACCCTTTTCGACGTCAATTTCAAGCCCACCAATATGACCGCCCCTCAATTGGCAGCCGGATTTCGCAAGCTGGGCGTCCAGTTGTATGGAGACAAGTTGATGAAACACCGAAGAGAAGGTTTCATGCGGCAGTGGAAAGATAATATAATCTGCCGGAGGCGTGCTCAAAAAGAGGCAATATGACCCAGAAAGAATTGAAGATCATTGCGGCGCTTTTCTACTTCAGCTCTGCTTATGATTTTGTTCTGGGTGCGGTCTTTCTAGCATTTTCGCCCTGGTTTTTTCGTGTCTTCGGCGTAGAAGCGCCCAATCACTGGGGATATGTGCATTTCCCCGCGCTTCTTTTGATTCTCTTTGGAATTATGTTCTATCAAATTGCCGAGGATCCCAAATCCAATCGCAACTTGATTCCGTATGGAATCATGCTGAAAGGGTCTTATTGTGCGATTGTGGGAGCCTACACGTTTCTTGCAGGCAATATGCCTGAAATGTGGAAACCTTTTGGCGTGGCCGATTTTCTTATGTTGCTTGGCTTTCTCTGGTCGTATCAGAAACTGGCACCAGGCACCCAAATACCCGGTCCGGAAGATTCAGGAAACGTGGCGCCGCATTGATTGCTTAGAGTCTGGCTTTGCGGACTATTTCGTCTTGCCACTTGGTGATTTGAGTTGTGTCCCAACCCAACTCCGAGCTGATTTGATTGCGGCTCAAGCCCTCTCCAATCAGCATGAGAAGATCGATGTCGCTGTCTGACAGGCAGCTGTCCTCGCAAAGCGCGTTGGCATCGACGATCGTGTGAGCATAGCAGGGCGATAGAATCAGATCGCTCTGCGGACAATCTGTGGTTATCGCAACGCCCCTCTTTAGAGAGGCTCTGCTGATTAGATTGTTGATTTTCACAATATTGTCGATGACGACCGCGAGGTCCTTTTTCGTGCCCGGCACTTGCACTTGGTTGACCATGTTTTATTGATTGCTTGCGTGGATTGCAGTACTCTTGCCCGGGAGCTGGCAGCACGCAAAACCCCCTTATGGTCAAAATATCCTAAGGACTGCAAGCCGCCTATTACCAGAAAGAGTGATTTCTCCTCAGTGATTATCGCGATTGAGGACAGAAAAATTGGGCTCGGGCAAATCTCACTAAGGCTTGTGGCATTTGCATTAGAGGCTCAGCCGTATGAGACTTATGGGTGAGCTAACTGTTTGTCCGGGCAGTGCTCATTGATTTCATACTTACGGAGATGAGATGCAGGAACTGACCGCCCTTGCCGAAAGGATATTGCGCGAGTCGAATACCCTTTTAGAGGGATGGCTTTTTGACTACATATATGGGCAAGGTCGTGAATTTGTGGAAATGCAAGCGCGCTAGTTTTTGAGAAGCGCCCGCGTTGCGGCTATATCAGCACGTTTCATTGGTTTTCCAGTGACTGATGAATAAGGAATTACCTCTCTCCAACTCCAGGTATAGACGGTAATTTCCACCGGGTAGTTGCGTTCCATCCAGCGTAAATGGACAAATCGCCCTTTGCGATTTTCAATGACTTCTTCATCGACATCTTCGTATCCCCAGTCTACGAGCTGGTTTTTCAAACAATTGAAATCGTCTGCATAAGCATGAAGATCGATATCGGATGAGTTGCGAATCTGTCCTGTCAGTGTGCTGCCGATCAGAAAGGGATCGGCGTCCGGAATTACTTCCATAATTTCGACGGCAATCTGTCTCATTTCTTTCAGCCGTCGTTTAATTTCTTCCTCTCCCAACTGGCATGCAGTCAGCTGGGCGATGCAATCTTTGATTTTTCGATTGGAGGGCAGATGGTTGCGGCTGGAAAGACCAAGCATTGAAATGGCTCGCTCTTTGGCCTGCAAGTATTCTGCTTCTGACCCTTCAACGATAAACCGAGCCGCTTCCTCTGCGACTCTTCGCTTGTCGAATTTCGGCATAATTGTGGCAAGTCGAATACTTGCTTTCAGGGTATTTGCCTGGTTGGGAAGAAATCGACTTCCGGCCTCCAGGTTCTAAATAATCCACTGTGCCTAGTTTATCATCCCTGAAAGCATTTACCTGAGGGCGCTTAAATGCTTGACCAGCCTCTCCCCGTTTTCTTCCACCGTGACTGTGCTGTCGGTGACGTCAATTATAGAAAGGAAGTCGACTCGATCGCCTGCAGATACTGCCAGAACTTTGGGCAGATGATTGGCTCGTCTGACTGTTTGATCGGTAACAGACATGAAGGCGCGGTCTCCCAGTATGCCGATAACTTTCAGATACCTGGCAATGGACGGTCTTTCCGGAGGAGAAGGCAATTCAGAAATGGGCAGAGACTCGCCCGGACCAGAGAGAATTGGCGGCGGTGGTGGTGGAATGGAGCCCGGCGGCGGGGGCGGGATTTCGCCGGCCTTGCCTGAGTGCGACTGGCCGGGCGGCGCCTGTGCCAAACTGTGACCTGCCGATTTTGGAAAGGGCCTGAAGCCTTCAATCGGCGACAACGGGTCGGTTTTGCCGGCACTGGCTTTGGCCAGTGGCGTTGCCAATTCGCGTGTTATGGCCGGCAGCGCATAGGGCGACTGAGACTTCAATGCCAGACTCGATGCCGTGATTTCATCTTTTTGAACGGTCTTTTGCTCCGTCTGAGTGGCAAGCAGCTTTCCCGGAATATCTTTGATTGTATTTTGCAGATTGGTGATGTGAGAGCCAATCGATTGAGTAATGTCGGTCGTTGTAGTGATGGACTGCTGCTGGATTTTTTTTGCTGTGTATTTTTTCACGGGCAGAAGATTATTGAGCTCTTCAGCCATTTTCGTTTCATCATTAATATGATTGATCCACAAAAAGGCCCCTCCGATAAGGGAAGTGCCGGCAATCACAAGCAGTATAAGTCGAAATAACATGGCTCTATGGTAAATAATAAACCGAAAGAAGGAATGACATAACAGGCTGAGTCAATTTGAGCTTTTTGGCTTTATCGGTGGCCTTGTCGGTTTCGCCGTGCGGTTCTTTTTGGGGAACAGCAATGACGACATGAGAGACGCCCATTACTCGCTCATAAGCCTCAATATTGCGAATAAATTGCACCATCGAGGCATAATTGCCGGTCAGATAAACTTCTCTGTCGATTTGTTTGAGTCCCAGTTCGTTGCCTACGTCCGCCGGTTTGGCTGCAGCTGGCGGAGCTTTCTCTGGTTTGACCTTGGCTTTCTCCGGCTTTCCTTTTAGATCTTCCACAAGCGCAACCATGTCTTTTTGCGATTCTTTTAGATCTTCTGAGCTGGGAGTTTCTACTGCGATCAAATCCACATTGGCTTGGGCTGCCAGTTTTTCTATATCTATTAAAAGCAAATCGAGATTGGCCGTCTTGGGCACGGCATTTCTAAGGGAGGCGATGTCCGAAACAAGCGCTTGTTTTTCCCGTTCTATTCGGGCCTTGTCTTTCAGTTTTACATCGAGCTGCTCTTTTTGCTGGCGATGCTGAGTCAGATCGATCATTTTTGCCGATTCGTCCGTTATGCACGGATACAAGAGCGTGGCGAAAACGATGATGGCCAGTCCGTACACAATTGCAAGCGTAGCGTATTGAAACCTAGTGAGCATCTTTTGTACTCTCCAGTTTCTCCGCCAGTCGCTTAGGTTCGCCTTCCAACCAATGTCCCGTCTTTACCGGCTCCAAAGGCTTGTCTAGTTGATTCGGCTTAGTATGGGCATCCGACAATTTTGCCGACACTGAAAAATCGAGAATCTCAGGCAGCTTGTCTTCGCGCGTAATCCAGTCCACCTGCGAGTCTTTCAGGTATAGAGAAGTGCTCATATTTACGGCCAGATTGGAGACGCTATTGAAGTCGATGGCAATGCCTTCCACTCTCATTTCTTTGCCGCGCAGAAAAATTCTCTCGATTTGCACGCCTTTAGGAGTGTCGACAGTCAGTTCGGAAAGCAGTGCAGACCAGCGATTATGCTTCTTTAAAAGCACGTCTAAAACTCGCTTGCGCGCTGAAAGCACGGTGTTTTCCTGGCGCGCCACAGTCATGCTTTTCAATTGCTGGTTGCCCAGCATGATGGCATTGGAGAGCGATTCTATTTCTCTTTCTTTCTGCGGCAAATCAACAAAACGCATCACGCTATAGGCGGCAAGAAACAGCGTCAAAATTGCGATTCCGCCAATCAAAACCGGCTTTTGCCAGGGCGGCGGCCCAATCGAGAGATCCTTTGTCATTGTCTGAGTAGCCCGCTCATCAAAGAGCAAAGCCACACGACCTTCTTTGTTCAAGTCGAGATCGACTGTGTAGGAAGGATTCCAGCTTGGCTCAATGGCAGAGCCGACCAGAGCGGCCAGAATTGGTCGCATCCTGTCGACAATTTCAGTTTCATCATGCTTGATGTCCCGCATCGGATCGCTTATAACGGTGCGGACGTTCAATTTGTTGACGAAGAATTGATCGAGATTGGGCACCATGCAACCCGGCCCGGCCAGGACGATTTGATCCATTTTTACGTCGCCGACTTGCGATCGATAAAACTCCAGAGACTTGGCCAGTTCGTCGGCGATGTCACTGAATATGGTGCGAGCCACCTGAGCGGCCTGTCCCATTTTTGGATCTTGAGGCGGAGGTGCAAACAGTGAAATCTCGGGCAGCATATCGAGAGCCTGATCGAATTGCATGTCCAGACTGCGCGAAACCGCTTCAGTCATTGTTTCCACACCCAGCATCACGGAGCGGCCGAAAAGGGGCATGCAGCTTCTGACGATATTGATATCGGTGGCGTCCTGCCGCATATTGACGATCATGGAAAGATGCCCGGATGAGCCCAGATATCCGGAAAGGGCCATGCTGCGAATGACCGCCAGGGAGGAAACCTCCACTCTGCCTAGCTTGGCTCCGGCCGCATCGGCCATGCGCCAGTATGCTTCGACGATGCTGCGCTGAATAGCGGCAAGAATGACATCGACTCTTCTGACTCCGTCGAAATCCGTGCGCTCGGTGGCGGGCATCAAAGCCCAGTCGAGATTGGCGTCTGCGATTGGAAATGGCACGTGGTTTGTGGCTTCCTGCGTGACGACGTCGGCAAGCTCGTCATCCGGCATTTCCACCGGCACCGGCATCAAGCGAATTACTACCGCCTGGGCTGGAACCACGACATTTAAAATGGGCGTTTGACCGGATGGAGTCAGTCCGGCCTCATTCATCAAATCGATTACTACTTCGCCTACCAGCTCAGGGTCGGCAACCAGGCCATCGCGCACTGCGTTTGCCGGTGTGGGCTGGCAGGCAAATCGGGCAACTTCGATTCCGGAGCGCGTCTTTTCGAGCTGGAGCAGCGTAATACTGTCGCTGTTTATATCCAGCCCAAGAGTTGGCCCTTTGCGTTTTCCAAAACCGAACAAGATTTATTCCCTATTGCATTGGCATCTCGACATACTTAAGTCTAGTCCAAAATCGTCCCTTATCCCTCCGGAAAGATTGCATTGCCGTCCAGCATCATTGCCACTCCGGCAGCCATGGCCAGGGCTGGACCAAAAGGAAAGGGGCGGGAGACCCGCTTGCCTGCCCAGATGAATCCGACAAAACCACCTGAAATTCCAAAAATGGCAATCGCCACGATCCATTGAGGCTCGAAGGGCGATTGGTTTGACAGATGGGCCAGGCTCAAGAACATGGCTGCGCCTATAGCCGAAAAGATAACCAGGCCAATTAGCCCTCGCTTTATGCAATGACCGAGTATGCCTGCCTTTTTCATCTCGCCGGTCAAATATATGCCGCCCAATACCGCACCAAATATGAAACCAAGCATGACGGTTATTATCAGGCGCTTCCAGCCCAGCCACGACGAAACCAGAGCAGCTAAGACTGCGTCGCCGCCTCCCATCACTTCAAAATCTTCCTCAAGCGCTTCTTGTATTGTTTCTACTCTGGCCTCCGGCCCGACTCCAAGAGCACTGTCGACCGCACTGTCTTCGTCCTCGAGTTCAACCTTAAGGGCCGCATCGTCCTGGACGGAGCCTGCCGCCTTTGCCTCAATTTCGCCCTCGTCCGGCTCACTTTCTTTAATCTCCGGATGCAGTAATGGATAGAGCTTGAGCCCGTAGAAAGCGATGAAGTCGAATAAAATATAGCTGCCGCCGATACCGGCCATGGTGCCGAGCAGATCGTCACGAACGAGGGCGGAGAAAATTATGCCGAAAATAATAGAGGGATAGGTAATCTCGTGCGGTATCAATTTTTCGCGAAAGTCGGTGACTGTGACGGCGATAAGCACTGCCGAAAAGTAGAGCATGCCCAGACAGTTGGGTGTCAGTCCGAAATGCCAGACAACCAGCATGAACCAGAGACCGGTAAAGAGCTCCACGGTTGGATATTGCCAGGAGATCTTATTTTTGCAGTGCTTGCACTTTCCACCCAATAGAAAGAACGAAGCGACAGGAATCAGTTCGAAGGGCCCCAGTCTGTGCTCGCAGTCGATGCACGCCGAAGGCGGCCAATGAACAGCTCTTTCGGCCAAAAGCCTGATTGCCAGCACGTTCAAAAAGCTGCCCACGCAGGCACCCAAAACAAAAGTAATAGGGTAAAGAAGCGCTGGGTTTTGAGCGACTGAATCGATCATGCAAATTCTTTTCTTTCTGTAACTATAGCTGCTAAAACCAGGAGCATGAGGATATAGGCAAGGACATAGGTGACCAGGTACGTGAGCACCTCGACGCCTGGAACAGTCCCATATAAAAGATGCCCGCGAATTCTTGTTAATCCCGCAAAATCAGGCAGGCAGTAAAAGGTGACGCTGAGAATTTGAGAGATTAAAGGATTTTGCGTGAGCTTGCCCAATTCCAGAAGAGATTCACCTAAATGCCCGGCCAGCCAGATGGCCAGTGTGAAAAGCACGCTCATTACAGGAGTGGTGAAGGTGGAAAAAAAGGTGGCCAGAGCCGTGACAAAAAGCAGCTCCAGATAAATCAAAGACAATTCTTGAGCGATTTCTTTGACCTGACCAATTAAAGAAGGCAGCGCAAAATCCCCGCCCACGAGCGTGACGATCACGGTCAGAAATATTCCCATTGCTGCCACCATGACGGCCACGCAAAGGCATAGCCCGACGTATTTGCCGAGTACAAACTGCCAGCCGCTTACGGGTTTGGTAAAGATGATATAGATAGTTCGCCTTTCCAATTCCTTATAGACAAGGTTGGTGCCGGCAAAAACAGCGATGATCCCGCCAATAAAAGATATTGCCGCCAGACCAATGTCTTTGAGAATGCGGATGTCCTGACCGACTGACAATGAGCCAAGCACGATTCCTAAAACAGTAACTATGGCGGCAAAAAGAATCAGTGCATATATAATGCGATCGCGCACTGTTTCTCTATAGGTATTGAGAGCAATGGCAATCACCGGCTCGATGGCTTTTCCCTTCTCGAATGAACTCATGGCATCGCCTCCTTTCCTGATTGAGAAGGAGGTGAAGATGCTGTCTCAGCTTCCTCTTTTGCAAAAGATCCGCTTTCGGCCCGGGCCACGACTTCCAGAAAAAAGTCTTCCAGGTCCTTGTAGTTTCCGCTCGCCGAGATGTTTTTCACTTCTTCTTGAACAATCAATTTCCCCTTCACCATCACTCCGACCCGGTCGCAGACCTCGTTGACGTCAGGAAGAAGATGGGAGTTGAAGAAAATCGTGATGCCTTTTTCTTTCATTGTCAAAAGAATCTGGCGCACATCTCTGCGTCCGATTGGGTCCAGTCCGGACATGGGCTCGTCCCAGAAAACAACCGCCGGCCGGTTGATCAAAGACTGGGCGATGCCCAGGCGCTGCAGCATGCCTTTGGAATATTTGCGCATTGGAGTGTCGGCATCGTCTTTAAGATGGACAAGCTCAATAAGTTCTTTGCCGCGATCGGATCTTTCTTTGCGGTCGATGCCGAAAAGCTGTCCGGCAAAGTCGAGAAATTCGCGCCCGGTCAGATGCGAATAAAAATAAGGATTCTCAGGCAAATAACCGATTTGGGCAAGAGCCCGCTTGTCGCCTGCAGGCCTGCCAAGAATTTCCACTTTGCCTTCAGTGGGACGCAGCAGACCGAGCATCAGTTTTATGGCAGTAGTTTTTCCGGCACCGTTGGGTCCAATCAGCCCAAAGGTTTCCCCTTTGGGCACGCTCAAATTCAGCCCGCTCAATATGCGGACTTTGCGGCGTAAAAGACTGCTGGTTAGCTCTTTGGATAAGTTAGTTGCCTGGATGACAACATCGGCCATCGACTAACTGCCTTTCTGGCCGCCGGTCTTTCTGTTTTGCGTGATGATCTTGTGGAGTTCGGCAGTGGCTGCTCTCAGTCTGCGAGAGACTTGCATCTGCGAAATTCCCAATCTTCTTGCCACTTCGGTCTGGCTCAAATCTTCGTAGAAAGTCAGCTGCACGACTTCGCGCAGTCCATCTCTCAACTGTTTGATGGCTTCAGCCAGCATGAAGCGGTCTTCTTTGGCCATCTGGTTGGTTTGATATTTACCATCAACCAGAGTGTCTATGAGCGACTGCTCGGAGCCGGCATCATTAGATAGAGCTTGATCGAGTGAAATAAGAGTGCGTCTGCGGTCTACTTCATAGGCTTCGTTGACGCGGCTGACCGGAATTTCCAGCTCATGCGCGATTTCAACGTCGGAAGGCTCGCGTCCCAGACGGGCAGTCAGGCTCTGAACCAGCCTGTTGATTCTGAAGGAAAGCTCCTGCAATTCGCGCGGCGCCCGGATCATTGCCGTCTTGTCGCGCAGATAGTGGCGGATTTCGCCAGTAATCAAGTGCGTGGCGTAAGTCTGAAACTTGGCGCCGGCATCGGGCTTAAACTGGTCGACCGCTTTGATGAGCCCAATCGAGCCCACCTGAATAAGATCTTCAACAGGGTCGGTCGAGCGTCTCGCCAGACCATAGGCAATTCTTTTCACAAGCGGAAGAGACGCCTGAATAATCGAGTCGCGCAATGCTGGATCGCGGGATTCGGAGTAAACAGAAAGCCAGTGATGTATCTGGTCTGTCCCTTTTCCTGCATCCATTTTTGAAGTTGTGCCGCTCGAAATTGATGACTTTTGTACGTGCAAGCTTTTGCTCACTTGATATATTTTCACAGACCCGCCAGACATATTGTAGAACCCTAAGGCAGATTAGCAAACAAAAAGATTAACTGCCAGTGCTTGGAAATATGAATTGCTTACTTGAGCTGTTCGATAACCGTAAAAATGGGCAAATACATACCCACTACGACCGACCCGACAATTCCCCCAATGCCAACAACCATAATGGGTTCCAGCAACGAGGTCAGTGATTCCACCGAGTTGTCGACCTCCATATCGTAAAATTCAGCGACTTTTGTCAACATCTCATCGAGATTGCCGGTTTCTTCACCGACCGCCACCATTTGAGTGACCATGGTCGGAAAAAGCGAGATCCGGGCCATTGGTTTTGAAATCGACCCACCCTGGCGGACCTCATTGTAGATTCTCTCGACCGACCGGGCGATGCTGGCGTTGCCGGCCGTGTCTTTGACCACGTCAAGGGCGGATAACATCGGCACCCCGGCTTTGATAAGAGTGCCGAAGGTCCGGCAAAATCGGGCTATTGCTACCTTTCTAGATAAATCGCCAAAAAGAGGAAGGGAAAGAACCATGCCGTCTATGTGCTCTCGACCCTTCTCGGTTCGATAATAGCGGCGGCAGAAATAGCCAAAAATCATCAGGCCGACTATGAACAGTCCCATCCAAATTGAGCGGGCATATTCGGACAGATTCATCAAAAATCGCGTGTATGCAGGCAGATCGGTGCCGATATTGCGGAACAAACCCTCAAAAATCGGCAGGATGAAGGTGAGCATCACCCAAAAGACGATCAAAGCGATGACCAGGACGACCGACGGATAGACCATAGCGGCGCGTACCTTTTGGTTGAGCTTCTGGCGAGCTTCCAGAAAATCGGCCAGCCGCTTTAGAACTTCAGACAAAAACCCGCCCGCTTCTCCGGCTCTGACCATGGAAATATAGAGCTTATCGAAGACGCCATCGTGGCGGCTCAGGGCATCGGAAAGTGACAGACCGGACTCCACCGAGCGGCGCACGTCCTCCAGGGCGCTCTTCAACTTTCTGTTCTTGCATTGCTCGACGATAATGGACAGCGTCCTCAAAAGCGGCACGCCGGCTGAGATCATGGCTGAGAACTGGCGGCTGAAAACGACCATGTCCTTCAGACTGATCGGCTCCAGACGCGCAAAGGCATTGTCGAGAGCCACGTATAAGGGAAATTGGCTGAGCGAAAAACCGCGTTCTTTGATTTCGATCACTTCATAGCCGCGCGCCGACAGCCGGGCTCGAAGCAATTGTGCGTTGTCGGCTCTGGCAGAAGACTCCTTCAGCTGCCCGCTCATATCCTTTACCTTGTATACAAACTCCATTCTGGTTTCTCAATCAAAAAATCAACCTAACCGAAACTACCATAGCCGAATCCCTGGCTGCCGCCGGCACCGGTCCTCGATGTGGTTTTGGCAGCGGAAGCCAGAAGCTGTTCCAGTTCGTCCGGTCTCGATGATTTCAAAAGCGCATCGGCCGCGCTCACCGCGTTTTGCTTCACAAGGGCAGCCAGCGCCGACTCGAGCGTTTGCATGCCGATATTGCCGCCCATCTGAATGGCTGAGTAAATCTGGGCAGTCTTGGACTCACGGATTAGATTGGAGACGGCGCTCGTGTTGATAAGCACTTCTGCCGCCAGAACTCGGCCTTTGGTGACCGGGCTGCCGCCTGCCGATTCTAAGA
Source organism: uncultured Candidatus Obscuribacterales bacterium (assembly GCA_964531315.1). Lineage (GTDB taxonomy): Bacteria > Cyanobacteriota > Vampirovibrionia > Obscuribacterales > Obscuribacteraceae > QKMZ01. Next base: position 38,168 of record CAZHEZ010000006.1, read on the forward strand.
GCCTGGGCAAAAGAGTCTGGCTGACTATGCCGACCAGACCATTGGAGAGCATGATGCGAATTTGCTGCTGCTGGGCGGGTGGAAACGCGTCGATGATGCGGTCTATTGTTTGTGGTGCCGAACTGGTGTGTACTGTGCCGAACACAAGGTGTCCGGTTTCAGCGGCAGTCAGTGCCAGGTGAATGGTTTCTAGATCGCGCATTTCGCCGACCAGAATAACGTCGGGATCTTCTCTTAAGGCCGAGCGCAGCGCATTGCTGAAACTTCTTGTGTCGGCGCCCAATTCTCTTTGCGAAACGACTGAGCGCTTGCTTTGATGCAAAAACTCGATGGGATCTTCGATGGTGAGAATATGCTCGGAGCGATTTTCATTGATCCAGTCGATCATCGAAGCTAGAGTGGTGGACTTGCCTGAGCCGGTCGGCCCGGTGATCAAAACCAGACCGCGTGGTTTTTGCGTCATCTCCTTGCAGATATTCGGCAGGCACAGGTCATCCAGTGACGGTATTACCGATGGTACTACGCGAAATGCGGCTGCATAATTGCCGCGTTCTTTGAATACATTGATTCTGAAGCGGCCCACTCCGTCAATGCCGAAGCTGGCGTCCAATTCAAATGAAGACTGCAATTGAGAAAGTTGCTCGGGAGTCAAGATGCCGAAAATCAGTCTTTCCACATCAGCTTTCGATAATGTCGGCAACTGACTGCGCAGGAGTTTACCGGAGACGCGCAACACGGGCGGCTGCCCCGCTTTCAAATGCAGATCCGACGCCGACCGGTCTTCGACCAGCTGCAGAATCTCCTGCATTTCAATTTCCATGTTTAGGAATTCTCCTTTTGCTTTCTCGGTTCCTGGCAATAGGGGCAGCGCGACCATTCCCCTTGAATTTCCGCTGAACAGCCCGTGCAAACTGTTTCTCTCTGGGCATCTTCTTCAGTCAAACCGCATTTGGGGCAGCTTGTCCAACCAGCTTGCTGCAAAGTTCCGCAGCGAATACAGGTGGTCTTTAGATTGTGCTGGCAGAAGGGGCATTTGATAAAGTCGTCGCTGATAGGCGTTCTGCACTTCGGGCAGAGTTTGTCATCGCCTTCGGTGTCAGCCAGGGTGACGCGCACGACTTCATCGGCAGTGGTCAAGCCCTGACCGACCAGACGAATACTGTAGTCCTTGAGCGTGACCATGCCAGATTGTTTGCCGGCAAAGCGGATCATCGCCGTGTTCGAACCCTTTGATATGAGGTCGCGCAATTCGTCGTTCATACGCATCACTTCAAAGACGCCGATCCGGTTTTTGTAACCAGTCTGGTTGCAAGCATCACATCCGGTGCCGCGCAGGAAAATCGGCCAGCCCTCTTTGTCCGTGCGGAATCGGAAGTATTGAACCGTTGATTCTGCAGGTTTTTCCTGCAGCCTGTCTAAAACTCCCAGATATTCAAGAGCCGATCTTTCCGGCTTATATTCCTCGACACATTCGGCACAAATGCGCCTGACCAGCCGTTGGGCGACAACGCCTATAGTGGCTGATGCGACCAGATATGGGTCTACTTCCATCTCTCCCAGACGAGTAATGGCGCCCGGTGCGTCATTTGTGTGCAAGGTTGTGAAGACAAGGTGACCGGTAAGGGCAGCTTCCACGGCTATTTTTGCCGTCTCTCTGTCGCGCGTTTCCCCGACCAGCATTATGTCGGGGTCTTGCCGCAAGAATGAGCGCAGAATGCGGGCAAAGTCCAGTCCCTTTTCTCTCAGGACCTGCACCTGAGTAACGCCTGCCATCTCATATTCAATCGGGTCTTCGGCCGTGACGATGTTTACTTCCGGCGAATTGCGCTCCGCCAGAGCGGAGTAAAGAGTGGTGGTTTTTCCTGAGCCGGTCGGTCCTGTGACAAAGATAATTCCATAGGGCTTGCTGACCATCTCTCGGATTACATCAAGCGTGCCTTCATCGCTGACGAGCTTGTCCAGACCGAGCAATGTTCCTGACTTGTCCAGCATTCTCATGACGATCTTCTCGCCATGTTTGGAAGGCAAAGTGCTGACGCGGAAGTCTATATCTCGTCCTGAAAAGCGCACGCGGATGCGGCCATCCTGGGGCAGTCTTCTTTCGGCGATGTCCATGTCGGCCATAATTTTGTAGCGCGAAACAAGCGCTGCCAGAACTGCTCGAGGCAGCTTGCGATCGAGAAAGAGTACGCCGTCCAGGCGATAGCGAATAACGACGGAATTGACGGTAGGCTCGATGTGAATATCAGAACATTGACGCTTGATTGCTTTGGCCAAAACCTGGTTGGCCAGGTGCACAATCGGTGCATCCTGAGCCTGCTTGGCCAGGTCGAGATCGTTTATGTGATCTTCAGCGCTGCTGATCAGGTCGAGAGTGGAAAGATCGACTTCCGACTCGATGAAAGTCTGATCCGCTTCCTCGTAATACTCTTCTTGAAGAACATCCTGACGCGACGCATAAATGTTTTCCATGAAGTGCTGGAAGTCATCTTCCGTGCACACCATGGTTTTGATTTGCATGCCTTTCAGTCTGTATTTGATGTCATCCAGAGCAAGCAAATTGTTGGGATTGACCATAGCCACCATCAAGCTGTTGCCTTCACTGCTGACCGGCACGATCTGGTGCTGGCGCATCAATGTTTCCGGCAACAGTTCCAGGGCGCCCAATTCCGGCTGCGACTTGGCTAATGAGATGTACTTGACCCCGTACTGCATCTCCAGAGCATTTTGCAGATGGGTCTCATTGGCCAGACCGAGCCTGGAAAGAATCAAGCTGATGGGCTCGCCGGTGCGAAGCCTTTCCTGCTGCACGAGTTTTAATTCCTCGGCAGTGATCAGCCCGTTGTCTACGAGCAATTCTCCAAAGTCTTTCTTGATCAGTGCCATTCGGTCTTTGACGTCCTAATCAACTGAGAACAACCGCAATGCGGTTGGATTTCTATTTAGATCACAACCCTAACTTTCCACGATTTGTTCTATTAATACCAAGTCAGGGACTATTCGATCCAAACCGAGATATGCTCACCGCCTGCGGTGTGGGGGACTACCGTCAACCTGAGACTGAAGTCTTTGCCCGACATTCTCACTTTCACCCTGCCGTCCTGCGGCAGCCGCTTGTCTTGCGTATCGACCCGAGCCATTTTTCTAAATCGCGCCGTCAGTGCCGGCATCAACATTTTCGGCAATTTTCTCACCACCATCAATTGCCCCTGGATGCGGTAGTGCACCATCACCTGCTTGTCCACAGTCTCCACGTGAATGGTGGAAGCGCCTTTGGCGATGCCGTTTGCCAATATCTGGTTGCAGAGCATAATGACGGCTGCATCGTCGCCTTCCTTGTCGAGGTTATCCGCCGGTTTTTGTTCGGTTGCCGCCGGGCGGGCCACCAATTCACTGGCCACCGGCTCGCATTCGCCAAAACCTGCCTCGCTGCCTGTTTTTGGACTTACCGCTTTCAAGTCCTGGCCGGTCTGGTCCAGTTTTTCTGCCGATGATTTTTCCGGCTCAGCCTTTTCTTTGGGCGCTTCATTTGGGGCAGGCTCCGCTGGACTGGGCTCGACTTTGGCAGCTGGCTCCTCTTTGGCTTCCTGTTTGACCCCGGCAATGGTTGTTACGGGATTTTTCATGGCATCAAACTCGCCGGTTGCTTCGTCGTCCCTGATTGCGGTTGCGTGTCCCTTTGATTCCTCTGCCATCTCTTTGGCCAGCAATCTGGCCACGTCTTTGGCATCCGGTCTCGCTTCAGCTTTAGGTTCCGGCGGCAAAACCGCTTTTGGTTCAGGCTCCAAGACTGCTGCCGGCTTGGTCTCGGAAGCCGGCTCTGGTTTTGTTTCCACTGCCGGTTCTGGCTTGACTTCGGCAACTGGAGGCTTTTCTTCTTTGGGCTCGGCTGGTTTTTCCTCGGCAGGCGTAGCGGCGCTCTCGTCTTTTGGACTTTCCTTTGGCGACGCCGGCTCGGTTTCTTTGGATGTTTCTTCGGGCGGCTTCTTGCCGGCCTTGCTACGCGTTTGCTCGATGTGCTTTTGCAGCATGTTCAAGTCGAATTTACCGGTTTCGTCATTGGTCGGTATGCCGATTTCAGACTTGGGCTTTTCGGCAGCAACAGCGGCGACGGCTTCGGAGACAGGCTCGGCTGCCGGTTTGCTTTCGACCGCGGCAGGCTTGCTGGACGCCTCCGATTCTGGCGCTTCTGCGGTCGCAGCCGGCACCTCAGCAGGTTTTGCTTTGACTATTGCGGCGGCCATTTCTTCTTTGGCGCCGTTACTTTCTTGCCCTTGAGCCGGTCTGGCCTCAAGGTGGCCCTGGTACAGACTGGACATAAAGAGCACGAAATCGTCTTCAGTGCAGACGACAGGAGTGAACTGGCGGTCCGTGAAATACTCTTTCAGGGCAGCCAATCCGCTTGTATGCTCAGGATTGACCATCACCACAGTGATGCGAGTGCCCTTTTCGTTGACGGGCACCATCATGTGCTCGCGCAATTTGGCTTCCGGCACCCTTTTCAGAATCTCAGCATGCACTTCTGTGCGAGAGAGGCTGACATAGGTGACGCCGTACTTGAGTTCCAGCGCATTTTTGAAGTGATGTTCGTAGGCCAGTCCGAGTCTGGATAAGATGACGCTCAGCGGTTCTCCGGTGCTTTTTGCCTCTCTTTCCGCCAGCCTGAGTTCGTCGGCGCTTATTTGACCGTTGTCGACCAAAAGCTCACCGATCGATTTTTCCACTACAGACATTCAGACCGCCTTTTCGGTTGTTAGCTGTCGATTCGACAGCTTAGAAAGCCCGGGCAATGGCTATCCTGGTCGCCAAGAGATACTGTCACGGAGCGTTCCCATCATTTGTGCCCGCTCACTTTTTCTATTAAACAAACTGTATACGAAATGGAATACGTGTCTTTAATTTTGCGTATGCAAGAATAACTAGAAGGGTATTGCCTTTGTCCGATTTTTCGGGCTTTTCGAACAATAAATTATCTGCACAATCATGACTGAAAAAGCCGAAGAATCGAAATCAAGTGAAGCAGCAAAAGCGCAGCCGCCCATAATCGCTGCTAAGACCGATAATCCGATACCGACAAACTGGGGTTATCGAGGTTTTGTACTGGTCAGTTGTGCCTTCATTATTTTCGAGTTGATTTTCGTCACTCTCTACTCGAGCACTTCCTGGTTCTCGACGGATATTCGTTACCTGGGAATACCGGTTGTGCTGGTGCTGCTTCCTGTTTCTCATCAGATTCTTCTCTCGTTCGAGAAAAAACTTCTTCTGCTCGCCGCCTTTCCGATGCGCAACGGCTTGCCTTTTATTGTCTATTGGAATTGGCTTCAATTGGGGGATCATGCCCTCACCATCGGCCTTAGAAAAGTTGCATACTCATCTGTGGATGAGTTGAAATTGACCATCTGGGGAAATTTGCAAATTCGCAGTCGGGCCCTGCGTCTTGGTGCAGCGGCAGAGCAAGATGGCAATCGTTCTCAAGCAAATGTCTCTGGCGAACCGACTGATTTGGTTTTTAAATTGCCACTTGGGGTGGTATCACCGCAATTTCAAAAGCAGTTTATTGAAACAGTCAAAAGCGCTAATCCAAAAATTTTGATCAACGAGCGCTTGAAAAAGAAGCTCTCTCAGCAAGACATCTCTGCCAGCCAGATGATCGGTGTGATGGGTGCGGTGATTTTGCTTGCCGTGCTTGTCGATCTAGGTCAAGCCTCCTTTACTTACCTCGATGTTTTGAAAAACTACTATCATGCCGACTTGAGCGCCCGAAAAAATGAGAAAGCTGATTCCGAAAAGTATTTTGCTCAAGGCGACAAGCTGATCAAAGAAGCTTTGCCCATGTCCTGCATTAAGACAAAGTTCTTTGATGAAGGAAACGGTGCCGCCGGCGTCAAAATTGCTCGCGCCGAAGCGCTCTGGCATATGGGGCGCAGGCAAGAGGCTGTGGACGAATGCAGAAATGCGCTCAAGCTTTCTCCCAAGGCGTTTCGCATTAATCTGAGATTGGCTCGCATGCTCAATGCTATGGACCTGCCCAAAGAAGCGCGCCTTGAAATCGAGCAGGCTATGACAATCAAAGAAGATTCTTTTTTGCCGCGCGGCTATATGATCGCTCTGGATTATGAGAGAGCCGGAGAGGGTGAAGCTCAAAAGCGATTTCAGTCCGATCTTAAGCAACTCGATGAGGATCTTTTCGGCGAGGAGCCGGTCTGGCCTCCCGGCGGGGAGCGCTTTTTGCACGATGTCTGGTATCGCGACGATCTGACATTTGTCTATGAGCGTCTTTTGAAAATGGTCAACCGCCCTTGATTTCTGGAACCATATATGGTGCGGCCCGGAATTTCGGACCGGGCTGAGACCCTGCAAAAAAATATAGGCAATATTGGTTTTTCTACCCAGTTACAAAAAAATTCTCTTTCAGTGCTATTTAACATCTGAATGGGAATACCTTGAATGGTATCTATGTTATTTGATTGTTTCCCGAGGTTAAACAGCCGTGTTTCACCCCAGACTTCTCTTTACCGCATTGGCCGCATTTTCTCTTTGCGCCCCGGGCGTTTTTGCAGAAACATTATCTGCACCGGATGGCAAGGCCGCCGTTGAGGCAGCCACCATGGACGCGAAAAGGCCAATCCGAGACAAGTGGGCCCTGGTCGTCGGCATCAGTAATTTTGAAAACGACAAGGTGCCCGGTCTTAAGTATTCGACCAAGGACGCCCGCGATTTCTACAACTACTTGATTAAGGAAGCCAATTTTCAACCCACGCATGTGCGCCTGCTTCTCGATGAAAAGGCGACCAGGCGCCGGGTCATTTCCGAGCTGGGCAATAAATTTCTGGCCCGGCTGGCCCGCCCAGGCGACTTGATCGTCTTGTTTTTCTCCACTCACGGCAGCCCGTCGCAGATGGACTTGCGAGGCAGAAGCTATCTGGTCACCTATGACTCAGATCCTGAAGATCTGGATGCAACAGGAATAGGAATGGTGGAAATCAACGAGAAAATCCACAGCCGCGTTTTATCCGACCGAGTTGTTCTGGTCCTGGATGCCTGCCATTCAGGAAGCAGCGATCCCAATGCCAAAGGCATGATTCGAGTCGGCAATATCGATGCTCAAGCGGTGGCGGAAGGATCAGGGCAGCTGGTAATCTGTTCTAGCCGACCGGACGAACAGTCCTGGGAGTCCAAACGCTATCAAAACGGTGTTTTCACCCACGGCCTTTTGGATGGGCTGAAGGCATCCGGCGGAAAGGTTCCCCTTGGTGCGGCATTTGAAAAGGCCCAGCAAGAAGTGGAAAACGAAGTAAGGGAAGACAGACCGGGCGCTCGCCAGTCACCGATGTTGAATGCCAAATGGGCAGGCAATGACATTATCCTTTCAGTGCCTGCCGCGGAGCCACAAAAAGTACCTCCGACCGTGCTTGCCGACCTCGAGCCGGACAGCTCCGGAAATTCTGAATTTACCGGCGCAGTCAAGCAGGCGCCGATCGAACCGGCCGGGCAGACAATCGCTATGGCCCCGTCTAAATCGGCGTCCATATTTCCCACCGCCAATCAAAAGCTGGTTTTGACTGCCAGTTATTTTTCCAATGTCCCCAATCCGAAAGAAGCGCTCGCCGCAGCCTACGAGGCTTCGGGAGCCAATTTCAACAATGTGGAATTCTATTGGCGCAAAGCAAAAATTCTCATTCAACTGGAGAAATGGACTGCTGCCATGCAATGTCTGAAAGGATGCATTGTCGACGATCCCAATCAATCCGACTTTTATCTGGCTCGGGCTCTTTGCTATCACCATATGAAAATGCACGGACTGGCTGTTCAAGACATTCAGACAGCACAATTTAAAAACCCCCTGGTATCAAGACAAATTGAATTCGGGGAATGAAAACACGCGCCATCTTTCTATTTAGTGTTGCCATTATTGCCGGATTTGGATTTGGCAATCGTGTCTCAGCTGCCGGTCTGGAGCCTTCTGACTATCTATCCAGGGGCATCGCCTGCTACGATCAAAAGGACTATACCGGTGCCGAGCAATATTTGCTCAAGGCTATAAACGGCGAGTTTGCACACGCGGCAATTGCTCATTACTATCTGGCCAATGCGCTTATGCAAACGCGAAAGACAACTGCCGCGCTCGACCAGTATCAGACCTGTTACGAACTGGCGCCTTTCAGCTCCTTTTCCGGATACTGCCGCATGATGCTCTTGCGTCACGGCAGAAATCCCGACGAGAAAAATGCGGCCGGGAAATCAGCGCAGGAAAATGCCGTCGGCAAGAACGCTCAGGAACAACCAAGAGGAAAAATTTCAGACAAGCAAACGAAGGTGACGGACCTTCCATCGGAAACGAAGCCGGCCACAGATCCTGAGCTAGCCAAGCTTTCCGGTCGCCTGCCCAAGCCAATTGAGATCGTCAAAGAGTCGCCTTCGGCGTCCGAAATTATGGCCGGCAATATTTCCTATCGAGCCAGTTTTGTCGGTGAGGCCGAAGGAAGAAAAGCACGCGCCCTGGAACGATTGGAACAGGCTCGCCAGGCACTGACACGGGTGGAATCGATGACACATTCATTTGTGCCCTCGGCCAAAGCTTTCGGTGAAGCAGAACAAGAATTTCGCGCCCGCAGGCAGGAGGCAGAAAAGTCTGTTTCCAGTCTGCTCGATCCGTTTAGAGAAAGCGTAAAAGCTGCAGATACAGCTTTTCAAACCGAGTCAAATCTTTATGACAGTTGCATCAACGCCAGTCGCGGCTTCCAGTATTAGTGCACATTGAAGGCGCTGCCACTATATTTGGTGCCTGACCTGCACGGGTAGGAAAATTTTTCAAGTTTTGAATTCTCATTAAGCCCCCCCGAAAGCTTAAGGCGCCGGCAGTAAAACTCTTGAAACAGCCGCCGCTCTAGCAGATTAGCGATCTTTAAGAATTTTGTATGCAAGACGGGTGCCGGAAAAAGCACATGCGATTATAGTTGCAATGTTCTTGACAGGTCCTTGCTATGAAAAATTCGCAGAAGCTTACTAAGGCTAAAAATAAAAAGGAAACCTTCGGCGCCAAAATTCTAAAAACGCTGCTCACATATAGCGGTATCATTGGTTTCTCTTTTGCTGCGACAGCGATTTCTCACTATCAGCCAATAAATTCGTTTTTTCAGTTTCACATCATTGCCGGGCAATTGATATTCGCCGGCGCTGTTGCTGCCGGCTTGTTGATTGCCATTCCGCTGATCGTGCGTGGAGCCGAGTTGCGCAGCACAAAAGAAAAGCTGGAAGACATGGAAGCGGCGCAATCGACTGCTTATACCGACGATGTGATCAAATTGTCGCAGCAAGCGGTGGAAATGCCGGTTGCCTTGCCGGTCGCCTGGGATTGCCTGAAAGAAGCGACTAATGGACTGGACATCAAAGCGCTGGACAAACGCCGCGCTGCCTGGCTGGTTGAATCAGTAGACGACGACAGAAGAACAGTCAAATGCTCCCTTCAATATATAGCCGATCCGCTCGGTCGAAAACTCAGCCAGATCTATCCGCGCACAATCGAGATGGTAGCCTCGCTGGACGGACATGGCCTGAATACCAAGTTGCGTACGCGCTACACATTTGCCACGCCGATGGATCTGGAAGCTGTTTCGGAAATAATCAGCAAGACCAATTCGCGATTGAACGAAATTATCGTCCAGGCCGACAGATCTGTTAGAGAACAAAAAGATGAGCTCAGGGCTGGAGCGGCTGTTGCCCAGCTGGAGAAACCCATGGGCTTGAATCTGGATAATCTGGGCGTTATCGACCTGCCCATTAGTTTGAATTAGATCAATGACCGGACCGGCGTCATGGCGGGGGTGCATACATTGCGCCCCTTTTTATTTGCACGCGACTATTTTTGTGGCTTGATTTTCCAGGGGGTGTCTGCCGAGGCGTCTTTTCCTTTGCTTTTCACATTCGCATTGATGCTGCGGCTGATCTCCGCCTCCAGCCTGTCGAGATCTTGTGAGACGGTCACCGCCTCCCAATCGGACAATATATTGTCCGAACTTCTAAAGGCCGTCTCTACGTCTTTGATACGATCGAATTCGTGAGAGAAGTCTCTGCGGTCGTCCTCTGTAATAGAGCCGCTTCTGGCCGATTCATTGATGCGCTTTTGAATGGCCGCTTCGCGCGCCGCCAGGTCCGGCAGTACGGGCAGGGATTTATCGATACGCTCTGAAAGTGCGTCCAGCTCTTTGGCAAGAGCAAATACTGCCGGATCGCTTATTCCGCCTTCTGAAGCCCTGATCGACGCTTCCAAGCCATTGATGCGCACCAGCTCCGCCTTCAGGTCTTTGGCGTCATTCGGTCGCAGGCGATCGGCACCGAGGGCGTCATTGATCTTGCGCTCTATTTCGGCACGTCTGGCTGAAATATCAGGAAGGGGTTTGACGGCTTTATCAAAATTGATTTTGAAGGTGTCGATGTCGCTTGCCAGAGCAAGTGTTTCCTTGTCGTCCAGCTTTCCGTCTTCCATAAACAGACTGTGGCGAGACTCAATTTTGCCCAGTTGGTCGTGCAATTCCTGAGCGGCGGTATCCGTCAAGCGCCCGGCCGATTCGCCGCCCTTGAGCCGCTTTTTGGCTTCGGCAATGCGCTCTGCCATTGTCTGTTGAGAGGCTGCCCCGCAGTAAAGTTGTATCTTAGCTTTGAGACTGTCGAGGTCGCGCGTCAGGGTTGAAGTTTCTGCCTCCGATAGCGTGCCGTCGATGCGAAAAGTGGCTTCCAGTGCCGATACTCGATCGAAGTCCTGCTTTAAATCAAAGACCTGAAGTGAAGTCATTTTGCCGCTATAAAGGGCGTCTGTAATCAATTTCTCCAGCTCTTGCTGGCGTTGATCGATAGCCGGCGAGCTGCATGTAAAAACAGGCTGAAACTGATTAAGCTTATTGGATAGTTTTTCCAGCTCGATTGCCAGGGTCAGTGCGGCATTGGTGTCGAGTTTTCCGGTTTTAGCCTTGAATGCAACTTCTCTCGATTCAATGTCGCTCAGTTCTTGCCTCAGGCTATTTGCCTCAGTAAGCGTGATTTTGCCTGTGCCGACGAGCTCTTTAATGCGCCCCTTAACTGAATTCTTCAGAGATTCGGAACCGACATCAGTGAGGGTGAGCGGCTTGATTTTAGCGTGCACGCTTTGCTGCAATTTATCTAGATCAAGTGAAAGAGCCAGCAATTCATCATTGCTCATGGTGCCGTCTGCTTGATATGCAGCTTGTTTGGACTGAATGCTGTCCAGCTCGGCCAGAAACATGTCACCTTCGCCGCGGGTTAGACGTCCTGTGAAAAGCGCATCGGAAATCTCTCTGGTAATCTGGGCCTCGCACTCCGGAATGTCCGACAATATGGCCGTGCGAGGAGAAAGACTGGCGTCGATTGAACTTTGCAAATTGTCCAGCTCGAAAGCCAGCCTCATCCTTTCCCAGACGGACAGGTCGCCGTCCAGGCGATATTGAACTTCGATTTGTTTGATTCGCTCCAGTTCCGCTTTAAAGGATGCTGCGTTGGCGGCGGTCAGACGTCCGTGCGCGGCTGCATCATCGATGCTTTTCAGCATCTGGGTCTGTCTGGTGCCGGCATCAACCATCTGCGGGACTTGCCCGAGCATATGCGCCCAGTTGGGCTGCGAGTCAGCTGGTTGGATTTCCACCGTCAAGAAGGACAGAGAAACCAAAGAGACTGTCACAGCAAATATAGCGGCGCGTTTCATTTGAACCTCATGACAATGAGTGGATGATTGAGGGCGCTGGATCTCGCGCTCTGATTCGATGCAAATTTAGCATACCCGCCCGTCTTTCGGACAGCAAAGCCCGTCTTGACCGGGGTTTTGGCTTAGCCCATTTTTAGCCCAAACTCGATCATCTCTCAGCCCGCATCCAAAACATAGACTCTTTCCATCGACGCAGCGGTGTCGAATCCCCAATTACCAATGCACTATCTATGGTGCTCCGTTTTTTCCTGGAGGACGTTATGAGCGATAGAGCTTTTGACTTGATCGGCAGCCGGATCCAGAATTATGTTGATCATCCGCAAGATGCCCACGCCCGTGATCTGGTCGATCAGGCGCTGGAGACCACCGGTACAATGAACGACAAGCAACGACTGAGCGAAATGACTCGCCAGCTGGAGGCGACGGGTTTGTTGCCGAAATTCCTGGAAGCGGAAATCGGACACATTGCCCCTGATTCTTCTGTGCTTGACCGAGATGATCTGCAGTCCGTCGTCAGCGATCCAACCCATCATGATGCTGCCAGCGTGCTGGCGGCGCAATATGGATTGCGCAATTACGGCAACATCAGGCATGCAGGAGAAGCCTGGCAAACTTTCTTCAATGGCATCGGATCGAACATGATCGAGTCGTTCGCCGCCAGTCAAAAAGAGTCTGGAATTGCTCAAGATCCGGATGTAGCCTTCTCGGGCGGCATAAGAGACAATGGTCCGCTGGGAATTTGTCCTGCCAATGGAGATGATCTTGCCAGCTGGCAAGGTGGCGGAAGCGGTCACAAAGTGGGCAAGCCAGACTATGATGAACAGTTTGACGGCGATCAAACCATGCAGCGTGTCAAAGGTGCCCACTACAAAGAGGGTTATGGCGACAATGATGGTTATGAAGATTCACTCGTTAAACATGGGCGTGGCGAAAATGCAGGCTATGGCGGCACGCACTTAAAAGAAGGGCACGCCGACCAGAGCGATATGAGGGGCATGAGCGATGCTGATTTTGGTCCCGGTCGAGTTTGCATAAACGGTAAGGAAGGCTATCAAGTCGGCGACAGAGCCTTTGTGAAAAACGCCAGTGGCCGCTGGCAATACACTATTCGGCAAGGCGACACTCTGGACGGAATATCCAGAGCAATCCTTAGAGACAAAAATGGATACGAACCGACAAACGCTCAGGTTGTGCAATTAAGAAGCCAGTTTGCCGAAGAGAACAAATACAACCACGGCGGGCGCAGCCCCGATCGAATTTATGCAGGCGATACTCTGATTGTTCCAGAGAATATCTAAACTGCCAAAGTCTTAAAAGTGTTATCTGGGGATAGGGAATTTTCAGCCGCGGCAATTCTTCCGGTGCCGCGGCTGATTCCTTTTGATCTGCCTATTTGGTAGGGCTCATCATGCCCTTGAGAGCGTCCCAGGGCTTACTGGATTTTGCCGCAGAGGCGGCTTGAGGTTTGCTGGGCGGCGTGTGTTTTACGATTGCTGCAGGATGTGTTTTGGGCGTCACATGCAGGTGAACAGTAGATTGCACATGAACCGGCTGCGGTGGTGCTGCCGGCGTTTTTGCAGGTTCTGGCAGTATCTTTGCAGTTGCTTTCGGTGTAGTTGAAACAGGTTGCACGGTGGTAGCATTGGCCGGTTTTTCCGGCGCAACCGGCGTTTCAGTTGCCGCAGTTGCCGTTTCTGTCTTGCCTGTGCGCATCGAAACAAAGGCAAACAGCGCCACAGCACAGAGCACAACTACTACAAAACCGGCAATCACCATTTTGCCCGCTGCGGATTTTTTCGGCTCGGCCTCGACGTCCATATTGCTGAATCTGTCTCTGGCCAGTTGTCTGGTCTGTGGTCCTTTATTTTCAGAGGTGCTGTCTGCAGCGCCATTGTCTATGCCTTTTCTGGCCCCTCTGTCGATAAAAGCATCCTCGAGGCTGATGCCCTGCATCGGATCAAGTGCCAAATTGAAATTGTTTGCCACCATGCCGACTGATACCGGATTTGGTGAAGTGGCGGCCGGTCCGGAGGATGTTCCAGTCAAAATTCTCAAATTGCCGGACTCGCGAGAATTGCCATCAGCACAGGCTTTAACGATGGCATTACTTAATTCTTGAGCACTTTGAAATCGATCTTTTGGATCCTTTGCCATCGCTTTGAAAATAACCGCTTCCAGGTCGCCCGGCATTTTGACGTTGGGATTTACTTCGCGCATCTTGGGCGGCGGCGTGTTGACGTGATATTGAATCAGTTCGTAAATTGTAGTGCCGTTGTGAAATGGATCTTTTCCTGTGAGCATCTCGTACATGACGCAGCCGAATGAATAAATATCCGAGCGAGCGTCTTCCGCTTTGCCGATACACTGTTCGGGGCTGAGATAGGGCGGGCTGCCCCATAGCTCTCCCGATTGAGTAAGTTTGCGGCTTTCCTGATTGAGTTTGGCCAGACCGAAGTCGACGACTTTCACGAAGTCCATCTCGTCGTCCATCAAAACCAGGTTACCGGGCTTCAGATCTCTGTGAATAACGCCGTTTTTGTGGGCATATTCCAGCGCGCTGCACACTTGCACCACGATTTTGGCAAAGCGGTCGACATCGAGCGCTCCTTCTTCTTTGATAAGCGCTTCCAGACTGCGCCCGCGCAAATAGTCCATGACGACATAAGGCTGTTGCTCGTCGTCGAAAATGCAGTCATAAACAGTCACGATATGAGGGTGGCTGAGCGCGCACAGAAGGCTGATCTCACGGTGGAAGCGCTCGCGATAAACTTGTTTGCTGTCCAGCTGCATTTTTAGAGTCTTGATCGCTACCTGGCGGTTGACTCTAATTTGAGTGGCTAGATAAACAACGCTCATGCCGCCCGAGCCCAGCACGTCGTCTATCTGAAAACGGTCGTCTAAAACCGTTCCCACCAGGGGATCACGAGACTTGCCTCTGTCTCGTGGATCGTCGAATGATGTGGCTCCGGAGCTCAAGTAGGTCCACTTACCTTTCGTTCAGTCCGGTATCTATATTCCCTGTCTTCACGCGTGATCCAAGAAAAATTGGCAGGAGCTTAGGATTGAACTAAAAGGGTGGTCCACCGCCGCCCGGACCCATACCGCCGCCCGGACCCATGCCGCCACCTGGTCCCATGCCGCCCCCGGGTCCCATGCCGCCTCCAGGGCCCATGCCGCCGCCTTGATTTGCGCTTCCAGGTCCAAAAGACGACGAGCCAAGCACTTTGGTCGCAGCCAGATCGAAGGCATGGAGCAGCTCGTACGCCTTGGCGTCTTCATGTGAGGCGAATAATTTATCAATCTGGGTTTTCATGTCTTGCAGTCTGAAGCCTTCGCTGCTGTTTTTTCGCTTTACCTGGCTAACAATTTCATTGCCTTGCGAGCTGAAAACAGTCTTCAGATGTTCGGCTTCCGGCGGAATATAACCGCTGGCAGCGCTATGGTCCGGTGTTCCGCCCGCTGGAGTACCGGTCTGTGGCTGGGCGGCGGCACCAGTATTGGAAGCGGTTCTGATTGCCGGCACGCCTCTTCCTCTCAGGGATTCCCTGGCTTGCTTCACTTGCTCTTCTTGTCCGCTCAGCTTTGATTCCAGGTAAGTGAGCCTTTGTGAAACCTTTTCTGCATCGTTGGCTTTGGCCAGTCCTTGAATATCCTTGAAAATAGCTTCAAAAGGCGACACGCCCGTGCCCTGGGAGCGCAATTTATCGATGCGTTTCCAGGCCAGAAGCCGGCGCTCCATATCGGGCCCGTCCGCAATTTCCGGCATGTTCTCCGCCTGCACGGAAACCAGAGGCAGGGAGTCCAGTAAGTCTTTTGCTGCCAGTCGCCCGGCACCATAATCGGTAATCTCGCCTCTGGAGACTGTGATGTATCTTGCTGGTTTGCCGGTTTGGCTGAAGAGCACTTTTACTTTGTCAATTTGCCCGGGCGCCCCTTCTATCAAGGCTTTGGCCAGAAAGACCGCGTCGATTTTAAGATCTTTATCGGCAGCCGCCTCTTTTTCTTCGGCCAGCACAGTCACTGCCGGGCCGCTGCCTACAACCGTGACACTGAGTGCTCTTGCGCCCACTGCCGGGTCGCGAGCCAGCTCGGTAAGTTGCTCAGTGGAGCGATGCGGCTTGGCTGCCGAAGCCTCCGCCAATGCCGGATGGCATTGCAGGACGCCGGAAGCGCAGACTGAAATTAATGCCGAGGTCAAAACAGTGTGACGGGCGATTTTGCTTGCTGGAGAGCTGGTCATGAAAACCTGGTACCGTGAGGGGCGGTCGGAGATTCCAATGAAGGAATTCTAGCAGGCAGACGGTCTTCCTGCGCCTGTCCGGACTAGGTCTTGCTGTTCAACCTGTAGCCGACGCGCGGGATGTTTTCAATCAAAGAATCACCGCTGCCAGAATTATCGAGCTTTTGCCTGAGGCGTTTGATCGCCGACCGCACAGACTCAGCCGTGGCTTCGCTTTCCACTCCCCAGACCCGATTGATAAGAGCCTCTGAAGTGAAGACCTGATTGGGATGGCGCATTAAAAACTCCAAAAGGGCGAAGTCTTGCTTCTGCAGATGAATGTGTTCGCCATTTCTGGAAACTGAATGCTCGGTCATATCCATGGTCAGGTCGCCGACCGTGATCACTGAGCCGACCACCTGTTCCGGGCGCCGCAAAAGGGCTCGCACCCTTGCGGATAATTCTCTCAGGCTGAAAGGTTTGGTCAAATAGTCATCAGCGCCCGTATCCAGCCCTTCTTCTTTCTCTTCGATCTGGCGCTTGCCGGTCAGCATGATAATCGGTGTCTTTCCGCCTTTGGCGCGGAATTCGCTGCAGATTTCGATGCCGGATTTACCAGGCAATGACCAGTCAAGAATGATCAAATCAAAAGACGTGATTGTCAGCATTTCCTGGGCGGTCAATCCGTCGGCTGCATGCTCGACCGTATATCTTTCGGATGCCAGATGGTCTTTAACCGTCGTAGCCAGATCCGAGTCGTCCTCAACTAGTAATATTGTGGGCATGATGGGCTTACTTGCTGGACTGGAAAACTTACCGAAATATCGTAACAGGTAAAAACAGGTACAAACAGCTACAGACACCGGGGCAAGCAAAGTTTGGAGAAGCAGGCAGCTATTGAAAACACCGCAGGGCAAAGCGAAACGTCGCTCACGACTACGCTGTTTTTATTTGTCCTGATTCCTGTTTTCACCATGTTCATCCTGATCGGTTGCATGACTTATCTGCAGCATCAAGCCGAAGTTCAAGCCGAAAGGGCCTCACGCGCAAAACGTTTTACCGATATCATCAACAATCTTGCTTACGGCGTCGCCCAGGTGGCAACCATCACTGATGCCTCCGCTGTTGCTGAGGGCGAGATGGGCGGCACGCGCGGCATCTTGAATAAAGTAAAAGAGCTGGACCGGCAATTTGCCGAGTTGGAACAACTGACAAGAGACGATCCGGCCAAGTATCAATCTGTTATGAATGCGGAAAATTCGTACAAGGAGTTGAAAGAAACCTTCCGAACGCTTCTCAGGCAAATGATGTCGGGGGAGGGGCAGGGACCGGAGCGCAAGGCCATGTGGAGACGCCTGCGCGCGCAGATAAAACAGACGGTCGATAACGACTTGCTCAAGCTCGGCAAGGAAGAAGAAAAGGTCGTCAATGACGGACCCTTTGTACAGGCCGAAACCAGAAAAGTCGCTCAATTGGCGCTTGGTATCATCGGCGGTATTAACCTGCTTTTTGCAATTTTTGCCAGTCTCTGGCTTATGAAAAACTTGCGTTCCAGATTGAAAATATTGACCGACAATACTCTTCTTCTTGCTGTCGGAAAGCCGCTCAATAAGCAAGTTAGAGGGGGCGATGAGATTGCCCTTTTGGACAGAACATTTCACAAGATGGCCAGAAGAATTGCCGAGGCCTCGAGAAAAGAAAGAGCGATTGTTGAAAACGCACTCGATATGATTTGTTCTCTCGACAAGACCTTGCGCTTTCTTTCCGTCAATCAAGCAGCCACAACATTTCTCTTTATGTCTGAGGAAGAAATTTTGGGCCGCCGCCTGGTGGAGTTTCTTCCCAAGGCTGATGTTGTGCGGGTCAGCCAACAGGTTGAGGCACTGAAGGCAGATGCGGAGATAAACAATCTGGAATTGAAATTGGTCAGGCATGACGGCAGCGAAATTCACACAGTCTGGTCGATGCGATTCAGCGAAGCAGAACAGTCGTTAATTTGTGTCGTGCACAATATATCCGAAAGAAAACGTGCCGAAGAATTGCGGCAGGAACTGGTGACTATGATCACTCACGATCTCTGCACTCCGCTGGCATCAATAAGCAACTCTGTCGAATCGATCAGCATCGGCGGCTGCGGTGAATTGAACGAGCGGGGAGTGAAACTGATTGGGCTGGCACAAAAGAATGCACTGCGTATGGAATCGCTGATAGACGATCTTCTCGACATTGAAAAAGCCAAAGCCGGAATGATGCAGATCACAAAGAAGCAAGTTTCCCTGCAGGAGCTTTTCAAAAAAGTAAGCGAGATGCTTGAGCCTCTGGCGGCAAAAAATTCAATCGTCCTTGCGGTTAAGGAAACCGATACCACCGCCCTTGCCGATGAAGATCAATTGCAGCGCGTTTTGACCAATCTGGCCGGCAACGCAATCAAATATGCAGGCAAGGGTGCGGAAATTGTTTTCTCTGCAGAACAGAACGGAGAAATGACCGAGATCTCAGTCAAAGACAATGGACCGGGCATACCGGAAGGAAAGCGTGAACACTTGTTCGAACGCTTTTACCAGACCGCAGCCGAGCATTACGAACTGGGCTCGGGTCTGGGTCTGGCCATTTGCAAGACCCTTGTCGATCTGCACGAAGGCAACATTTGCGTGAACAGTGAAGTCGGCAAGGGCACAGTATTTATTGTTTCTTTGCCCAAGGGAAACACATAGCCGGCACTCTTACTTCTTATTTGCGTTTCGATCGATAAACCAATTTATGGAGATTACCGATCCAGGTTGGCCTTTATTGGCAGTAATCGTCAAATTAACTGATTGAATGTCCTTTGTTCCTCTGATCATAAAAAACTGACCTTGCTTTCCTATTTTTGCCATTGCTTCAGCGCTGGGCACTTGTGTTGCCCAGCCTCCTCTAGGCAATGCTGACTGATAGAACTGAAAGACAACACCGGGTTGGTCTCGCGTCATAATCGAAGCTGCAGCCGATGCCGCGCCATTGGTTGAATTGACGAAGGAGGTATAGGTGACATTGCTGCGATAGACTTCCACCGGAAAGTTGGTAGGTATTGATTTGGAAAGATGCGTTCCCGGAGGGACAGCCCAACTAGGCAGAGACTTCATGTCTTTGGAAACACCCATGGCGCGGAGCCGTTCGACAACATCGGCAGTCGGCTGTTGAGCATTGGCAATACCGGCTGAAAACAACGTCATAGCGCAAACTGCGGCGATTTTGGGTGCTGCATTTTTGATACCGCAAAGAATTCTGTTTTTCATTTCCGAGTTCCTTAAGGATGCGTATAGCGTCGCACTAGATTACTGTTTCAACCGCGATGGAAACCGTGTAGCAGTCGGTTGCTCGCTGGCATCTGACCTGCCCCAGGCAGTGATTGTAGCCGGTGCCGGATTGCCAGAAATCTTGCACTTTGTAGATTTCCTCTCCGCATGGGATGCCGGGAGCGGCCGGCTCTACGACAGTGCAAGTCGGATCCGGCACGGCTTCTCCTGTGAATATCGCGCCGGGCCCTTGAGATTCCGAATAAGATTTTTCACTGCCGTCGGGATCGTTGCCGCTGACAGCTGCTAACCACGGTGCTTCGGTAATCGCCAGAGCCAAAGTCCGGCATTTGATATGCTCACCGTCTGGACTGTATAGATAGAAGTCTTGTGTAACACCTCCAGCCAGAAAAGCAATGTTTTCCACGTTTGAAAGAGCGTTATGTAAAGCGCTCTTGCTGATTGTCACTCCGGGCTTGCTGATCATCTGATTGCAGCGAGAGAGCAAGTTGTCTTCTAGATTGGCGATATTGCTACCTGGATAGCCGAATAGCAATTCGTCAACTGATCTTCCTGTTGTATCTCCCCCCAGACCTAAATCTATGGTCGTTGAAGCACAGAGCACTCCACCAATAGGTGCCGGCGATGTAACAGTGGGAAAGCTAGGCGTGAAGCCATATGTGGAATCCAGAAAGCCAACAGGCAAGAAAGGCCCGCCAACGTGAGGCAAGAAAAAGTACTGTACTTTCGGATCCTCGATTTTTATGTGCACGAAACCTGTTGGGATCGATGCTTTGAAGGTCTGGCGAGGATTGGTGAGCACCCAGGAGGTTGCTTTTTCAGAAGGTTTGCCTGTTTGCGAAGCTTTGCCTTCTGCGGAGAATGCGTTGGGGACTGGTTTGTCCCAACCGCTAGGCCCGGTCTTGTCGGATTCGAAATCGGAGCGTGCCACCATATGCGGTTTTTCATCAAAGAGAAAGGGCACCTGCCAATATTGGTCTCCGCCTAAATCAATCGGATGGTATCCCTTTAAAAAGGTGATTCCACTGGATCCCTGCGGCTGGGGATTTCTCGTTGTTGCCGTGAGATTGTTGCTATTCCAGGTAAATCCAGGTGGAGGAAAGAAATTGCCGCTGCTTCCACCTAGAACAACATTGCTTTCTCCTTCCTTTTTCATTTGAGCAGTTTGCCAACCGCTGCCAGGAATGGGATCGACTGTGGCACTTTGTCCGATCATTCGCACGGAATTCAGCTTTGCAATTTCTGTAAAATAATCATGTAGCTTATTTTCGTCCGTAAGTTTGCCGGCCAGGCTGTCGCTTATATCTTTGCAGTCCGTCAGAGCCTGTGACGCGTTGGTGTCACCTTTGTCTGAGGTGCCGTCTGCATCAGCGCCCATAGCATTAATCTTGAAGAGCATTGCTTCGGCCCACATGCGATTGACACGCCGTAAGTTCATTTTGCCGTTGCAATCGGTGATATCGTTTTTGATTCCGTCGCTCGTGACGTCAAAGAAGCAACCTTTGTCACCTACGGGAGGAATGAGCTCGAAAGGATCATCAAGGGCCTTCTTTCCGACATTTAAGGTGCCGGCATCGATGGCATTTTTCGTTTCCTTCTGCGCATCCATGTATAAGCAGAAAAAGAAGAAACCAACTCCGAGCAACACCAGCACACCTGCCAGCGCCGCGCTTAAAGCGGTGATTGAACCCTTGCTGTTACGCCATTTAGGCACCCTGATCATCTAAAGTTCCCTCTTTTGGTCAAGCTGTCCTGCAAATCTCTATTCTCTTGTTCGTCAAGATAGTTTCTTAGGTCTCTACGGTCAGAAGTTTTTTTTTAGGGAGCAGGGTTGTCGGCATCAGCCTTACCTACTACCGCTTCAACAGCGCGGTTTGAGAATGTGACGGAAGTGAAGCCTGGAAATGGTATCGGCAAGTTAACGACCATGGTGGTCTTGCAAATGCATTGGCCGTCGTCGCCTGTGTAGTTTAAATCATCAATTACTATGGTTTTTACAATTCCGGATGTCTTAAAGGTGGCCAGACACTTGTTGGCCGCCTGCAACGCAGCAATTCCATTTGGTTGGTTGGCACCTGCTCGAGCGCAGTTTTTGGCAACTGTGTCGTTCACCGAGTTTGCAAAAACGAGTGTCATCACGTCCACAGTCGCGAGCGCAATAGGAATCAGAACAACGGCCGCCAGCGCTGATTCGATTAAGCTGGCACCCTTTTTTGATCTTCTTTTGCGACTGTTCGAACTCACCTAAATTCTCCTATCCTCATTCACGAATGCCATTGATGTTGTCGTGCTCAGTTATGGCGCATTGTCAGGATTTTCCATCTGGCGCTCTTGAAATACCACAAGCGGGAACGGAGCGTTGATGCCCGGCACGTTGACAAAAAATGGAATGGAAAGAAACGGATTGCAGGTTACCGTGGTTTTTACTCGAACAATCTTATCTTGCTCGCCATTGGCTCCTGCACCAACTTCTACTTGTCCGAGGCGGTATGTTACGTCTGTAACCGGGTCGCCGGACATATTGACAAAATGTCCCATGCCGCCGCGCCACACGTCTGGAATTCCTTTCTTGACGGAGCCGGATGCATCTTCTGCTTGAGTGTGGTCGACAAGCGACGCCTCCTGAATCTGGTTGTAATTGAGAACCATCACCATGCAATACGAGACGCCGATGCTGATCAGATCGCACAAAGGAAAGAAAATACAAATCAACAATACCAACATGGCCGGACCAAATTCAGCAATCCCAGCACCGCGCCTGGTGCGCAAACGTCGGGGACGATACTTTCTTGCCAGCATTTTTCGTTCCTCTTTTTGCCCGGATTCTTCCTCGACCCGGACGGACATGCTAAATGTACGCCCGCCGGGAAAAATTTAGGGGATTCCAAGATTAGATTTAACATCCATATAAAGGCGACCGTCAGGGTCGGCAAGTGCAGGTTGAATAACGACATTGTCGCCTACCTGATCCGGCTGTCAATGATAGGCCCCTCAGCTCATGCCCGACAAGCGGCTTGGCCTTTTGGACTAGGGTTCTGAGGTATGATGATGGCGTAATCTGGGTGGGTTTTGCCGTGAAAACTTTGGATAGTCATGACCAAAAAGAAAAAGACTGCGTCAAAACAAAGTAAACAAAACCTGCAAAAACCATCCGGCAAGCCAGGCAAAGAAGCCTCCTCGCCGAAGAAAAGCACGTCCGAGACTGCCGTCAAGAAGGACACGCAGTCTAACTCGGTGCAGTCTAAAGCGGCAGAAGCACAACCGGCTGAGGTAAAAGAGAAACAGCCGGAGCAAGGCGCTGCCAAGCCTCCCAAGACCGAGCTGCCGAAACCGAAAACCGAAACCGTAAAGAAATCCGACCTCAAGTCCGAGCGCGCAGCGCCTAAAGAAAACGCGCCTAAGGAACCGGTGGCTAAGAGCGAGACACCTAAACAGGGCGGCAAAACAGCGGCTGCAAAACCTGTCGACGCAAGCAAGAGCGAAGAAATAAAACCTTCCGGCAAGGGGCAAGGCAAAGGCGGCAAAGGTAAGAAAAAGGACAAAGCTCCTCGTCAGTCGATAAGTGTCGATGATATGCAAACGGCACCATCCCAGCAAGTTGCTGCGCCTGAGTCTCAGCCTACTGAAAGCGAACCGGCCAGAAAGGTCGCAAAGACTTTAAGTGAGGTCGAAACCGACTTTTCTGCTGGAAAAGATCAATCTAAAGGCGATGCGCCGCCTGCTTCCGAGCCGCTGGTTGCTGCCTCCGCTGCCGACACCGAGCCGCCTCCGGCAGCCGCCGACGCTCCCAGAAAAATTGCCAAAACAATTCTGGAAGTCGACATCGGCAGCTTAAAGCAAGCGACGGCGAAAGCGACTGGTGCAGAAATCAAGGACGAAGCGCCACCTGTCCCGGAGCGCAAAGTCGCCAAAACTCTCATGGATGTCAGCACCGATGGGCTTCGCGATGCTGTTGAAGCATCAGCAAGAGCGATTGAAGACGAGATTGCTGCGGCTATTAAGGCAGCTGAAGCCGAAAGTCAATCGCCGCCGGACGCTTCAACATATGAAATAGCGGCGGCGCCGGTGAATGAAAAGCCTGAAGCAGCGCCTGTCGCAAAGCCATTCACGCCGTCGGAAAGACGAGTGGCCAGAACAATGATCGATGTAAGAGCAGAAGAGCTTTTTGAATTGGCCAACTCCGACATCGACACGCTGATTGACGAGGACGAGTCGCCTCAAGCACAGTCGGAACAGCCGCTGGCTGAATCATCAGCAGAGGCACCGCAAACGCAGCCGGCAAAACCACCAGCAGAGCCGCCTCAAGCGCAGCCGCGTAAGGTGGCAAAAACGATGCTGGAAATAAATGCTCCTGATTTGAGTGCCGCAGTCAAGGCGGCGCAGCCGGCTGCAGAGCAGCCAGTCGCGCAGGATCGCCAGCCTGGCACGGATGACGTGAGCATTGAAGATTTGAGTGAGTTTGCTCAAGCCTTGAAAGAAGATAAGCCCATGGCACCTCTTACTGCTCGCGCCCAGCGATTGAGGAAAACCATGCTGGGCATCCGCCGTCACGGGCTCAGTAGTCGCGCCTCACTGCCGGGCATGAATGCCCCGGCTGATGTGATTCAATCTTCCAGCCCGGAGGCGGAAGAGAAACATGCTCCCGTGCATATTTCTCGCTCCCTGCACCCTCTTGATAATTTTTCGTTCGACAATCTCTGCCCGGCCGATGAAGAGCAGGGAGTTTCCGAGCCAGCGGCAGGTGAGCCCGACCAGGTGCAATCGTTTGCGCCTGATCAACAAGCCCCGGCAGATGGCTCAGCTGAAGGCCCCAAGCGCACTGGTACGGTAGAACTCTCTCAAGACCCGCATGCAGGTGGGGCTGGCGAAGGCTTCAAGGGTGTAAGCACAGTCTGGCCGCACGATCAGGAGCAGTCCGAGCAAAGAGAGCACGGTGCGCAGCAAGACAGGGCAGGGCTGGTCAAGGCGGAGCGCTTCGTTGCCAAGACAATGCTCGATATGGACTTTCTGAAGGAGAGCCTGTCGGCCTCAGTGGTTAGGGCCGAAGAGAAGATGGCCGAGTCCATCGCGCTGAAGATGTCGGAGCCGCCCAAACCTACGCTGACGGCGGATGATTACAAGCCCGTTCAGCCTGGCTGTCCCTTTACTTGGGCCGAAGGGGAGTCACCGAAGGAAAAGGTGCGCTACTGCTCGCAGTGCAGCTCTCATATTTACAATTTTGCCGGTTTTGATTTGGCGGAATCCCAGGCTCTGATTTTTAAGATGGAGAACCGCGAAAACGCCCCGATATTCAAGCGTGAAGACGGCAAGTTTATGACCAGAAACTGCCCGATTGCAGTTAAGAAGCACAAAGACAAGGTCATGATGATTGCCGGCGGGGTTCTTATTGCAGCCTTGTTCGCTGCCGTGTGCATGCTGATGCCGCAGTCTCCCCCTCCCGTACCGCCTCCGGCTGTTACTGACACTCCCACCGTTGTCCCGGGGGCCACCAAGACCGGCTCAAGCACAGGTACTTCATCTACAGTGAATGTGCCTCCCCTGGCCACCGGCGCCAAAGAAATGTCGACCAAGGACGGCAAAGGCGGGATGCATTACGTCAGGGGCAAGGGCATTGTCGAGCGTGCGCCGGTTATCGTGGCGCCGCCGGCGCCGCAAGATACCACCGTCCCCGGTACGACATCCGGTTATGACGAAAAGGGTTCGTTCTGGACATACACGGACAAGGGCAACAATTAATTGCCTGTTCAGGTCTGGCAGTGCCGATCGAGATCTACTCGATGCGGAAAAATGTGCGGCCCACTTTAATGACATCAAGCGGTGCCAGCTGGTGCGGTTTGGTCAGCAGCTGGTCGTTGACGCTCGTGCCGTTGCTGCTTCCCAGGTCTTCAATCCACCAAATGCCGTTGTCCCAGAAGATGCGAGCATGATTGGCTGAGGCATAGCCGTCGTCGGGCAGAATTACCTGATTTTCATCAGCGCGACCGAGCTTAATTGACGGGTCGTTTAGAACGTATTTTTCGCCGGTTGCCTGGTTTACCAGTGTTGGCAAGCGGGGTTCGTTGCTCATCTCTCTAAGTCCCTGTGCATCCCGAAGACGGTTCTAATACTGACAAAGCACCATCAGATGGTGCAAGGATAGCAGAATTTTCATTGAGCCAAAATCTACGCAAGGGGGTCCTCTATAGTTATTTTCCAAGGGCGAGGCGAAAATTAACGCAGCATCAAACATCAAAACAAATTCCTTGGCGCCAATAATATGGGTTCTTGCCACGATTATGAAGCAGGGAGGTAAGATAAAACGGCTTGCGCTCTGGCACGGCGCAGGAAATAATCTTGTCTCAGGTGATGGGAAGCTAGAAACAAGGCGTTTTGATTTTGCATTTGAATTTGTTCTGCACCGAGCGAAAAATACTTTTTCGGACACTCAAAAAAGGAGCGCCTGAGTTTTTCTTTTTCCTTTTCGCAGCTTTTTTATTCATTTGCCCGCTGTCCATATTCCTTTCGCCCCCTGCTGGAGCCGAACCTCTAAAAGCGGGCATTCAATTCGATAGTGATCTTGCTCCTCTCAAGTCAGGATTGCGAGAAGGCGAGCGCATGAATCTAGGCGCGACGGAAACAAAAAAGGAAATTACCGAGTGGCGGCGCATTCCAGACTGGTTCGCTGGAACCTGGCATAAAGAGAGAAGCAAGCGCTTCGTCAATGGCAGACCGATTTATTATCAAACGCGTGCGGATCTGATCACCGGCTATCAAAAGGATGCTAAAGGCAGAATATGGCAACCGGTTTTTGTCAGCGTCGGTCAGGTTGAGACTGACGATTACATCGAGTATCAAATGCCGCAGCGCAAGACGGTCTATGCCATCGAAAATGGAAAATATACTTCATTTTCTCTATCCACTCGCCTGCGGGTCGACAAGGATTCAGGCCAGATAATTTCATCGTTTCAGCAAGAAGATTTGAGTGTTTCAAAACCGGATGGCGATGGACTTGTAAAAGCCGTTGTGGAATGCCGCGTTTTTAATCAAGACGGAAAGGTTCAACTCGAAGACACCATTGAGGTTTTAGAAGAGAGAACAGAAGAGTTCAATCCGATTGATGAATTCAATGGTGTCAATTATCGCCAGAGCTTTTTCGATTTTCTGGAAGCAAGCGGACATCCGGAATTGATTCCGGCCGAGCGGCCCAAGTCGATTCTGACTGAGAGTCAAGAGCGAATTCTCAGCGATGAGGCAAAAGCCAATCGCATGGCCGGACATAAGTGAGCGGCTTCATTGTGCAGAGAGATGATCTGATTTTTTCAAAACCATTGCGCGCTGCACTGTTCCTATTTCTTTCAGAATCGCCGGTAGTGCTTTTCGTGCCGCTATTTCTCCTGCCTTGAGTGCGTTTCTTGCGTCATCGGCATGCCCTTTGAGAACCGGCAGTCCGCTTACATCAGGATTGATTATGATGTTGGCAAATGGTAGCTGACGAGCATCGGAAACTGCCAGCATGATATCGCCAATTCTTTCTAAGATGCCACCGAAGTGCCGAAAGCGTTTGGCCGGGACTATTTTAAGCGGCTCATCAACCAGCACCGCAATGACAATATCGGCACCTGTATCACGAGCCGCTGAAGCAGGCAGATTGGCGCGCACTCCACCATCAATATAAACCTTGTCGCCGATTGCTACGGGCTGAAGTATGGAAGGGAGAGTCGAACTGGCGCGCATGGCCGTAGACAATCTTCCGTCGCTGATTCTGTAAGCTTTTCCATCTACAAGATTGGTAGCGACTGCGGAAAATGGAATGATTGTGTCTTCCACATTACGAATACCAGGTGGCAATTGTTTTTCCAAAAATTGACCGAACTTCTTGCCTGTCCACAAACCAGCATAGTGTTTTTTGAAAGGATGGATCATTTTTGAAACAGGGCTGATAAGGAGCTTTGGCGGCAACATTCCCGGCATGTATGCTTTGAGAAGCGAACCATCCGTCATCATTTTTTCTATGTTATCCAGCGGCGTGCCCGCCGCGTACAATCCACCGACAATAGATCCCATACTATTTCCTACAATGTAATCTATTGGTATTCCGGCCTCTTTCAACACTCTCAGTACACCGATGTGGGCAGTGCCTCTCACGCCGCCCCCGCCCAGGGCCAGAGCGATTGTGGGTCGCCGAACTGCCGCTACCGTGGGAACTTCGAAGCCTTCATTGGTATTGTCTTTACCGACATTTGTCGATTCTTTCGAGGCATCGGACTTTTGTTTTGCAGTAGAAAGAACTTTGCCTGCTCCTGATGACTCAGGAGTCTCCACTTTATCCTTACTGATACTTTCCTCTATTTGTCTTTGCGCCGCTTTTTCGACGGTCTTGGTCGATTCTTCTACATCAGCTTTATCGAATGTAGGAAACTCGTCAATCGAATGCGTATCTTTGGAGCGAGTATCTGCTGCTCTTTCGCTTTTTGATTGAGCAAAGCATGGGTAGTTAGGAGCGACTCCGGCAACGACGGTGACAAGACCGACCAGCAGCACATTATGGAATGTAGTTTTGTATCTTCTTATGTTCATCAATCAATCTCACAGCTAATCGTAATAGTCACATCTGGCAGCCCTGCCTATCTTCATAGTAAACAGTACTAAAGGTGAAACTCCGGTGAAAACGTCCGGCAATCTGATATTGCGGCTGTGTTCACTCAGTTTTAACGCAACCATTGAATACTAAGAATAGACAGGCGTCCTCATTTGGCTGGGCGGCAGTCATTAAGGATGACAATTTATGAAGATACTTAGATTCAAAGGCAATGAGCAGGAATGGACGATTCCATTGAGAGAACTCTCAAAGGAGCTTAGGTCTACCCTTCGGATGAAATCACGTGAATTCATCCAGCTTTTGAATCAGATTGATGACAGAGATTTTCTGAGCAAAGTCGCTTCCGTCAACATTATGACACTAGAAAGAATTTTTACAGCGGCGGATGCAGAACAATAATGCGCATCGCTTAGACAAATCGAGGAAATGATAATGCAATTGAAGAAGCTCTATTATAAATGGCGACAGGCTCGGATACTTGGAAAGAGTGGCTATGTGCCTTCTCTAAAATTGAAAATCGGAGCAGCTGTGGTTTTGACTTTTTTCACTAGCGCACTTCTTGCGGATGCGAAAAACGATCATGGTCAGGGTCAAGGTCAAGGTCAGGGACAGGGTCAGCAACAGCAGCAACAGCATCAACAGCAACAACAACAGCATCAGCAACAGCAGCAGCAGAATCAGAATCAGAATGCCTTCAGACAGGCGCAACAACAACAACAGCATCAACAACAGCAGCAGAATCAGCAGAATCAAAACGCCTTCAGGCAGGCTCAGCAGCAGAACCAGCGCAATCAGAACCAGGCTCGAAACCAGGCTGAGAACCAAGCTCGAAACCAAGCTGCTCAAAATCAGTATCGACAACAGGCTGAAAACCAAGCTCGCAATCAACAAGCTCAAAACCAGGCTAGAAATCAGGAAGCTAGGAACCAAGCTCGCAACCAGCAAGCTCAAAATCAAGCTGCTAAATATCAAGCTCAACAAAATGATCGCCTGCAAAATCGTCACTTCAACGGAAAGGACTTCCGAGCAAACAATGATGGTCGGCAGTTTAACGGCGGCGAGGAACAGCGGGCCAGATCCAACTGGAATGGCAATGCAAACCGGGGGCGCGATCAGGCTAACAAGCAAGCCCAAGATCGTGAACGAAATGCGTCCAACAACAATGCGAACCAACGTGCTCACAATGAGGCCAACAATCGTGCCAATAATAAGGCGCTCGAGCAGGCTAATTCTCGGTTGTTGAATGATCGACGTAAAATAGCAAACAGTCAGCCAGGATTTCGTCCGGACAAGCGTTGGGATTATAAATTGAACAATCGCCAGCGGTATCAAACCTATAAAAAATACCGCAACAACTGGAACGATCAAAGAAGCTATCTTGGATCAAACTTGCGTAACTTCAATGAATTGGCCAATTTGAATCAGCAACAGCAAAACCTGCTAGACAGCCAGATGCGGGCCGCTTACCTTGCTTATAACAATAATCAGTATAACGGGCCTTACAATTGGAGCAATTATTCTAACCCTCAATTTATTGACTATATGCGCTCAAACGATCCCTCACTGCTGCAAAGAATACTTTCAGCCCTGGGTCTGGGAGTAAATGACCAATATTTGTATTCGTCTGATTGGAGCGATGAACGTTCAGAACTCGCCCAGAATATGGCTAGCATCCATGAACTTGCCTTGGAGGGACGCATCTCTCCAGCGCAAGAGCAGTTGTTGCTCAGTCAGTTAAGACCAGAATTTATGGACTACCATAATAATCAATACAACGGCGCCATCGGTTGGTCGCAATATTCCGATCCGGGATTCGTTGATTATTTGCACACAAGACGTCCGTCCCTTCTTATGACGATACGTGACTACCTGGTTAGATAGATTTGCTGCGAAGTAACTCATACTTCTCTCAAAAGATAGACGCCTTCACCTACCAAGTGAGGGCGTTTTTCTTGAAATGAAGTTTGGCGGTGAGCAGTCGCAGTTGCTCATCTCGGGTGGTGGTACCGCATATAGTGTTACTAAATCTGCCTCTCTGGAACTTTGCCATTGAGAGCTCGTCATCCTTGCAGCGGCGGACAATGTTTCCGCGACACCACATAAAGTAGGTAAACTATGATTAGTCCATTTCGAATCGGTTTAGTATCAGCTGCGATACTTCTGGCCGGCACCCTTTCTGCAGCAAAGGCCGCTGACTCGTTTTTGGCCAGTGAGAGCACATATGTCAGTATCTGCGGCAACTTGTTCAAGATCGACTCCAATGCCGCCGGTTTGACGGCAGGCGAGCGCGCCCAAAGAATTCAGCATAATTTGGACAACGCGTTGATTGCTGCTAAAGATCGCAGTCCAGATTCAGTGAGAGTGCAATTATTCAATCGTAATCCTGTGGTTACATTGGATCATTTCATGATCGCTACGGCAGATGGAAATAGCGCTGCCAGAAGTGGATTGACTGCCATGCAATTGGCAAACAAATGGGCAGACAGTATTCGAATCTGCTTGGCAGATTCTGCGGCAATCGACAAGTACTTGGCCATGCTTACTGGAAGATATCCTCTAGTCAGGGAAGCCAAGGCTGAGCAGATGCAGGGTGATGAAATCGCTGTCGCGACATCGGAAATGCTTTTCCCGATCGCGTTGACTTCTGCGATTTCCACTGATTCTGCCATCGTCGGTGATCGCATTGAAGCAGTAATTACGCATGATGTTCCCCTTAAGACTTCATTCGCCAGTTATCTGCCTGCCGGTACGATAGTGACTGGAGAAATCGCTTCAGCCAAAAATTATGTGTCAAACAATTACCTCGGTAAAGACGCTTTCACACTGAACTTCTTTGAGATGACGACTCCCGATGGAAAGAAAATTCCAATCGACGCCCATGTGTATGGCGGCGCGAATACCTGGCGCCAGATCAACATCAAGCCCCTGTTTGCTGAGTGTTGCAAGCCCGGTACTTCGATAGTGGATTCCAATCTCGTCACCATCCATATAAAGGCCGCGAAAGGAAACATTGTCGGAGCCTGGAAAGGAATGTCGGTTGATGAATCGCTCAATCCGGACGACCGTTTTCCCCGGTTGGTTTTCAAAAGAACCTTTAACCCCCAAACTGTTCCTGCTGGCGAACCAATGCTGATGCAGCTTTCGTCAACAACAGTAATTGCAGTAACAGGACGAACGATTTGATCGATAGACAGAATCACGAACGTTCGATACATAACCAATGAAGGTAAATCAAATGAGT
The DNA here is from genome assembly GCA_964531315.1 of uncultured Candidatus Obscuribacterales bacterium. GTDB lineage: Bacteria > Cyanobacteriota > Vampirovibrionia > Obscuribacterales > Obscuribacteraceae > QKMZ01. Next base: position 69,218 of record CAZHEZ010000006.1, read on the forward strand.
TTAAATAGATCAAAAAACATCCTGGTCGGCGCCCTCGCCGCCGGTGTGATGTCCTGGCAGCCTGCTATGGCCGGTTTTTCCCAGGGCCCAACAGTAACAATGGGGAATCAACCGGTTTTTCGCATGGCTGCCGCTGGTGGCTATACAGGCGATCACCGAGCATGGTTAGCCCAAGATGCCCTGGATAACGCTCTTGTTCTTGCATCAGACAGATCACCTTCCGCTTTGAAGGTTTCCAGAGAAAATGGCGCTGTCGTGCTTTTGCTGGACGGAAGGTGCGTCGCCACTGTGGATGCTGAAAGTGCAAAAGCAGCCAACCTCAGTGTTGACGGATTAGCTGCCGAATGGGCGCAGTCAGTGCAAGGTTTCCTGGCCAATACAGCTCAGACGGATGCATATGTAGCGACTTTGAAAAATGAGCACGCTGTTCAAGCCTCTGTTGCATTGCTTGAAAGAAAAATGTATGCGCCGGTTGGAATGTCGTTTCCAATTAATTTAGCCACACTGATCGTCAGTGCTGATGCTAAAGCTGGAGATACTTTTGAAGCGACAATCGATAAAGATGTACAGATGGGACATTACGCAATTCCTGCAGGCTCATTCTTGCTGGGAGAAATAGTGGAAAGCGAACCTAACAATTTCAGTCTCCGCTTTAACTCGCTGCGCACGCTCAACGGAACCGTAATTCCGATCTCTGCTTTTGTGGTCGATAATTTCATCGTCCAAAGTCGCACCGCGCACCCAGTATGCACGTATGCCATTCCCTCCGGAATGGCCAACAACAGTCCCTGGGTTGTAGGAAGAATACCTGCAGGAATCGGCATTGGTGCGGAAGAAAATGCTAGCGACAGAATGCTTGTTTTCAACCGTTCTTCCGGCAATCTGATAGTTGGCAGACCACTGATGCTCAGGTTTGATCAAGTATCGCAAGTTGCAGTTGTTGTAAGACAGACAATGTAATTCGCTGAAAGCGAAACTTTAGACGGTCAAAGACCAGCGTAGCCGTCATAGTAAAAGGAGAAGGAATAAAACGTCCTTCTCCTTTTCGATGTGTCACTGGCAAAATTTTGCATTACCTTGCTTGCATTCCACCCCATTCAGGGCGGTATGCCTGTCTGCGCTTGATGAACCATTCCGCCATTTCGTGCTCGCAATGTTGGCTGTTTGGCGGCATGTCTTTTTCAGGTCTTACCCTTTTGAGCATGCCGAGCAAACCTAAATAAATTTCCCGCGACTCCGGAAAGCGAGTTTCTTCATCGATGCTGCCGTTTTCGCAGCAAGGAACTTTCGTCTGTTCAGATTCCTTGTCAGTATTAACCGGTTTGAGGTCAAGCATATGTTCTATGGGATCGACGATATGTCCAGCGGCAAACAGGTTTGTATTTGGTTCGACAATTGCTTCCGGATGCGGTGCAAAAGGTTCCATAAGTAATTCTTGAGTAGGAGTTATAACGGCAAGCTCGGTGCACTCTGATTTCAATGCACCATCTTCAGATTGCAGTATTTGCAGTTTTACCAGATCTAGCGAAGCCGTCCGACTCTCTTTCCTTTTGCGTTTTCTATTAGTGCTCATATTTCCTTTTTCTCCCTTTGCACGGAAACTGTTCAGCTTTACATTGAACTGATTGAAGTCCGAAGGTCGGCAGCTAAGGATGAGTCAGTTAAGCAGCAGTCTAGTTACTGCAACTTCATTCTATTCCTCAAATATTGAAAGCACGGTGAATTAGTCACGCGTGAATTGGCAAACTGCAATGAATCTTCGTATGCAGCGCAATCACTAACCAAATGTGGTGGCTAGTTTCCTCTCAATTGTTTGAGGAGCAGCTCCACATCTTTGGCATCTTCTGCCTTGTGTTGTTTCTCAAGACAGAGCAGCAGACCGTCCAATAGGACGATATATGTCTCATGCAATGGATCCATCACAGTGCCAAGCACATTCAAGGCCGCTCTGTAGAGTTTTTCGGCTTGCGGGAAATCGCCGCCTTCGAGAACTTTCTGCGCGGACTGGTGCAATTCATCCGTCTTTGATATTGATGTGGTGAGCTTGGCCATTTGGATCCTCCGAAGCTATCGATGTCGACATTTGCATTTAGCTTGTCGATCCTCACTTCAGGAAAAAACTGCTCTAACCAAAGCTGGCCGGGGTTTTTATCTTGCCTGCATTGCCGACATTCCGATCTCTTCTAGCCTCAATATACATTGCCAATGTGAAAAGCTGGTGTTTATCGACTTTCTGCACTGCGATAACACTTTTACCGGATAGTCTGGACGGTATATCTCGCATCGCAAGAAAGTCTGCTATAGCTTGTTTGCTTGAGATGAGTTAAAGTATTAGTGTAAGCTTTTGCACAAGCTCATGTAATCCAGGTCGCCTTATCGCCGAAGCAGGCAAGAAGCGAGCGATGTTTAGAATGCTAATTGTTGAGCGAGACCCTGCCTTTGCTCACGCTTGGCAGGACTACTTTGTCGAAGAAGGGCGCTTTCACGTCGATGTGGTTGATAGTGGCCTTTCTGCTAAGGCGCAGGTGCACGACCATACCTATGACGTCATCATTGTTTCCTCTGAGTTGCCCCAAGTCGATGCTATAGATTTTTGTCAATCGTTCCGATCCGGCGGCGGCTCTACTCCAATCTTGCTGACAGCGGATAAACAATCGACCGTGCAATTGGAAAACGGTTTGGAAGCCGGCGCCGACGACTATCTGGTCAAACCAGTCAAACTCCGCGATTTGAATGCGCGTGTTCGAGCGTTGCTAAGACGCCCGCCGACTTTATCAACGCAGGTTATAGAAACAAGAGATCTGACTCTCGACATAGGGCAGGGCACTGTTTTTGTCGGAGGGCAGGAATTACATCTTCATCCGATGGAGTTGAATCTGCTTGAGTTTTTGCTGAAGAATCAGAATCACATTTTTACCTGTGAGGCTTTGCTTGAAAGAGTGTGGCAAGATCGCACGAATGCTTCGGTGGGAAGCGTACGAACTCACATAAAGACCTTGCGTCGCAAATTGCAAGAGAGAAATGTCGGTCCGATGATCATGACTGTTCGCGGTCGCGGGTATAAACTCGTCTGCCAGTAGCACTTTTGAGCCGATTCGGCATCTGTGGCACTAAGCGACGTTTTCACTTGGTTTTCAACTAACTGGTGTATCCTGCCGAAAGCCAGCACATTTGCTCATTGGCTGATCTGGCACTTTAACAGGACTCCAAGTCTCGTGTTCAGGGTACATCTCCATATTTGCAGCCGTAGCGAGATAATTCATAAATCCCAGATCGTGTTGCCAGACGCGCTTGGTAGCAATAAAGTAGACATACCCTATTGTCAGTGGTGGTCGAATGTATATAATTGACTGCACTTATTGCGAAATCTTCTTTTGAAAATGTGTGGCTCGGTTTGAGAACCGCTGAGTTTGCCATTATTCGAACTGTGGAATCAGGCGTCGATTGCATCGTCTAACAGGAGAATAATGGTGAATGAGACATTGTGGCACTCGTCTAGGCTGCTTCATTCGAACAAGGTCATATCAGCCAAGGAGCCTGACAAAAGCGCAAAGGGCGCCAAGCAGGAAGGTCTAAAAATCCTGGTTGCTGAAGATGGAGTGCTTCAACAGGCACTTGTTTCGCTTCTCCTAAAGCGAATGGGCCATACAGTGACCATGGTTGGTGACGGCTTCGAAGCTGTGACTGCGGTCCAGGTGGTTGATTATGATGTTCTCTTGATTGATTGCCAGATGCCGCTGATGAACGGCATTGACGCCACACGCTTTATTCGCCAGATATATCGCTCCTCAAAACGAAAGCGAGACCTGATCATTATAGGTATAACAACCAGCTCTTCATCCGAGGAATGCTTTGAGTCAGGAATGGACTACTTCCTGCATAAGCCTCTGAAGAAGCCAATACTGGAAGCAGTGTTGGGAAGATTGAAGCGCGATATTCTGCAGACCCGACGTTCACTAGAACGGGGTTTGTCCTCAACTTTTTCTGATTGAAGAAAAGAACGACTCTATCCAGCAAATCCGCATTTTCACCCAGTTTTTACAGGTTGCAAGCGATACTGACAGTAATCGGTAATCGGTGGCCAACTTCTGCGGACACCACACAAGGAAATATGTTTATGTATAAAAGAAAACAATGTATTGGCACGATGTCAGCTGTGCTGGCACTGTCAGTAATACTAGCAACATTGCCTGTTGCCGGCGCCAACCGAGCCACTAAGGTCTATAAATCAACCAGTACCTATTCTACTCAAAGCCAGAATGCAGCATTTATGCCGGGAGCACCACGGATTGCTGTTCCTTATAGATCGTGGATTCCCAAAAGACAAAAGCCAAGAGTGGTCTTGCTCTGCATTCACGCGCTTGGGTTTAGCAGCAAAAGTTATGACGATTTCGGTCGCCGCATGGCCGGCGCCGGTATTCCAACCTTCGCACTGGATGTAAGAGGCTTTGGAGAATGGATGAAACAGCCGGAAGAGGCGCACATGGATTTCGAGGCCTGCCTGGTTGATGTAGAACAAGCAATGAAGACACTTCACAAGGCATACCCTGGTTTGCCGGTATTTCTTGTCGGCGAATCCATGGGTGGTGCAATCGCTATTCAAGCAGCATCACGCTATCCGGATCAGGTAAATGGTTTGATATCGGCCGTGCCATCAGCAACCAGTCGAGCGGGCGGAGTCATGAAGACAGGAACTGTGGTTGCTTTTCACACGGCAACAAGTCCTACGGGCAAGGTAGATATGTCGCAAGTTGTTGTTGAAGGATCGACTTCAGACCCTGTTCTCAGAAAGAAAATTGAAGATGATCCTGCCAATCGCATGGAATTGTCGAGAAAAGAGTTGGCTCAATTCGAAAAGTTCATGAAAGCAACTCATGATGCGGCGCCCCTGGTGGAGAGAACACCGACAATGATGCTGGTCGCATATAAAGACAAGCTCGTCACACCTTCAGGGTCTGTAGATCTTTTCAGCGAAATGACGACTCCGCAAAAACTGCTGATCGGAGATGGTGAAAGCGGTCATTTGATGTTGGAAGAAGGACAAATGACGCTGGAGATGGAAAGAATCCTCAAATCCTGGCTCAATGAAAAAGCCGGCAAAGCATTGAATTCCCAAAACGTCGCCAGTACTTATGAATCTTCGGGAGAAAAAAAATGAGAGCTCTAAAATATTGCGCAATTGTGTCCATGATCTGCGTTACACAGGTAACCATGGCGATTGCCACTGAGTACAAGTCAAGTACATATCAGCGCCAGACTGAACTGATGAAGCGGGTCAACGACGGTCAGAAGTCCAAGGAACTAACAGTGAAGCAGGCAAAAGACTTGCGCAAAGACTTGAGCCGAGTCGCCGTGCGCAAACAAAAAGTGCGCGATGCCAAACCTGGAAAAGATCAAAGCGAAAACATTTCGAACATAGATGAAAGGCTTACAGATACAAGCGAAAAAATAGACAGACTCAAACGAGAAAATCTCGAAAAATCGAAATAGCTTCGACAGCTTAGCAAGCTGCAATGCTGTTTTTAAGGACAACAAATGAATGAATCTAAATTGGGAGCACTGCCGTGTTCTTGGATCAGATCGCCCTGGATGAAATCAGACAGAAAATCCATGGAGACTCTGGCGGCATTCGTTCGTGATGCCGAGCACGAAATGCTTTCAGTGGCAAATTCACTTCAAGCACAAATTGATGTATTGCAACGCGAGCAGGCAGATAGTGAAATTTCTGCGACAAGATTTACTGGTATCAACCGTGGTATTGCGAGGTTGATCGCCGACACTAATATTCTCGCCTCAGTATCGGAGTTGAGTTCGCTGCCCAGATTGAAGAGAAAGCAGAAGCTGGACTTGTTGATGCGGGAAATAGTCAGTGAAATGAAATCGGATTTCATCGACAGCCAGGTCGCACTATCCTTCAACGTTTCCGCTGCTCTTGGTTTGAGTGGAAGCAAAGGAGCACTTAAGCTCATGTTTAAGGAGATGGTATTTGCTTTGCTTCATGAGTGTCACACACTGGAGACCATACGGATCACTAGCAAGGCGGACAAAAAAAATGTCTCTCTTTCATTTGATACCGGCACAAAAAATAAGTATTGCAAATTCGAACCATGGCAGCTCGGTAAATTGAGACTGGTTCCGGTCAATGGCGAAGGCATCAGCCTGGCTGCGATAGACGCAATCGCCAGGCTTCACAAAGGACAGCTGTCTGTAAAGTCGTTGCCCAATCACAGGCACGAGTATCGGTTGACTTTCATCGCTTAATTAGAAGCACTAATTTTCAGTCTTATATCCGAGTCCGCGAACGGTGGTAATTATTGATGCACAATCGTCGGCGTCCATTTTTCGGCGCAGAGTTCTGACATGTGTACGCACTGTATCTTCCATCGTCCCAAAATCCTTCTGCCAAACGCGCTCGAAAAGGGCATGGGCGCTAAAAACCTGGTTTGGATGTTTCATCAGAAAGCTAAGCAACTTGTATTCCATCGGGTGCAGATGCACCAGGATGTCGTTCTTCGTTACAGTGCCGGCGCCTGTGTCCAGCGCCACAATGCCGGATGTAAGCACTCTTTCTCTGCGCAGCGCCGGTCGCCTGAGAAGCGCTCTAAGCTGAGCGGCCAAATCGTGTAATCGAAATGGTTTGACCACATAGGCGTCAGCGCCGGCATCTAGTCCACACTGAAGTTCTTCTGAGCAATGCTTTCCAGCCATCAAAAGTATCGGGGCATTTCCACCGGCAGCGCGATAACTGTTCACTACCGCGATCCCGCTTAACCCTGGCAACACTGTCTCAAGGACAATTACATCAAATTTGCCATCGCGCAGGCACTCCAATGCTCTCATTCCGTTGTTTTCCACCTGCACTGTATAGTGCTCTAAAACAAAGAAATCTCTCACTGCGGTTGCTAGATCTGTCTGTGTTTCACATAGCAACATTTTGGACATAACTGTTCGCCTCAGTAGAAACCTCGCTGGCCGAGTATCCAATGAGCTTTGTGACTTCATCATAACGCTAAACACCCATGAAAAGTCAGGTGTGTCTATGGTTGGCACACCGCTATCTTCACGGATGTATGCCTACACCGCGTCAGCAGCAATAATTAATGTTTGCCGGAAGCGAGACTATTCTACTTATTAGTGCAGAGCAATAGAATGATGCAGTCGCTGTGTTGGACGTTTTCGCTTTTCCTCCATCTCCGTGGTCATCTTGGATAAGTGACTCGAGTCTACATTGGCAATTCCTTCAGCAATGCAAGGGAAAAGTGTGTTTTCCTCCCAGCGCACATAATCATCCAAAGCATTGGCAACTCTTGCTATCAACCCTAATCCGGGTGTTTCGCTTACGTCAAGATTGCTCAATTGCAAAGACAGTTCATTGATCGCTCTGTGGCGCCGGTGAAATTCGCCACGTAAGTTTACATCGCCAATCAGTGGTGACAAAATCCATTGTTCGTCTTCCAAGTTGGGCCTAATGTCGGTTTTGCAATAGGCATTCATTTGTTCGGCAAAAACAAGCCTTTCAACGTCTGAGCCGCGTACTGCCTTTCGTCCGTAATGTGCACAGACCAGAGCAATGCCGTGGTCCCTTGATATTGGTTGCAGACCCTGCAACATCTTTCTCGATACATTTTTCATAGGTGTTCCTTGTCTTATCGACTGAACTATACGCAACCAATGCCTGTGTCGGCACAAAGGGCTGCACACAGACGGGCTGTGCATAGTTCGTTATGACCTTAAGTAAAACACCTTGAGGTGAAAGGTTGGTGAATACTGGCAGAGCCATTTTCACAACTGCATTCGGCATTCACAGCGGTTTTCACTAGAGTTTAACAACCGGCGTCATATCATGAAAGTAGGAACAAAAGGTTCCATCTATTCCCTGGACGGCATTGATAAACGATATTGCCGTTGGTGTCAGAGATGAAATGATGGTTATCGTGCTTCTTGGCACTTGGGGGACAAAATGAACAGTGTACAAATTCGAGAAACTCATATAAAAACTCATACAATCACAGTCGGACCAATCGGTCAGGATTTTGCACTGATGCCTGAATTGAACCTCATTATGGCTTGCCAGCGTAGTGATAAGGGGGCCTTTGAAGAATTGCTGAAACGACATGAGCGATCAATCCGCAATATTCTGTATCGTTTGGCCCCCGACCTCAATGACACCTCCGATATCATCCAGGATGCTTCGATAAGAATCTGGCGATCGATTCGGTCGCTCAGAGATCCTCGTCGATTTAGAGCCTGGCTAAAAAGGATAGTAACCAACCTATATTACGACAGGCTGAGAACCTTTCCCAGAGATTTTTGGATAGTTTCTCTCGACGAGACTAGTGTCTACTATGATGATAATTCTCAATCGACGACCAAAAGCGTTCGAGATCTGGCACCTCAACCGGATGAAAAGGCATTGAGTAGAGAACTGGCTGAAGTATTGCGCAAAGCCATGTCCAAGATTCCGTCGCAATTTAAGGAAGCCTTATTGTTGCGTGACGAGCACGGAATGTCATATGAAGAGATAGCGATGAGAACCAAGTCAAACCTCGGCACCGTGAAGTCCAGAATTTCCAGAGGTAGGCTAAAGGTGCAGCGCGAAGTCGCTCCTTACTTGGATCTATCTATCTGCGCCAGCTGACTGACTTTTATGATGCCACCACTATGAGTTGCATTCACCCACTTTTCAATCAACGCATGTATGCTTGTTATAGTGGGTGTCTTGTTTCTAACGAGACCGCAAGGGTTTAATCGCAATAGCTCTCGCGCCTGAGTCAAAACAGGCAGGCAGAGTAATGTCGTGCATATGCAGGTGAATAGAATGGTATTGTTTAATTCCGGTGAATTTGAAACTAAGAGTCTGCTTCCCCGGGCAAATTTTTGCCCAACGGCCTCGTTCGACGCATTACCTATCCTCGATGATGAGAAAGACGTGGATGAAGCAAGCGAAGTTTATGTGAAACTCAGTCTCTTCAGCAGACTGGTAGTGGAATGCGGACTGATAACGCGCAAACAATTCGTCAGGGCCGGCAGATTGAGTTCCGCCACCGGACTACCCCTTGGTCGTGCACTGGTCATACAGAAAGCAATTTTGGAATCGAGACTGGCGACCATACTGGATGTATGTCAGCGAGTATCCGAGAACACTCTGGAGCGGGAGGAAGCGCTTGAGAGTCTGAATTTTGTCTTTCATCATTTTTTGTCCACCAACAATTCAGATGATGGCTATCAATTACCCAGGCGCAATGGCAAAAATCTGGAAGAGCTGCTGGTGAAGTCCAGGCTCTTGTTGATGACTGATCTTTTGACGGCAATAGAAATAGGATTGGTAAGGCAGGAGCGTCTAGAAGATACTTTGGTTGCGCTGGGCTATGTAATTGAGCCGGCAATCAGGATTGCCACTAACCTGCAAGAAAAGATGCACAAGAACGAGATTACTTTTGATCAGGCGGTCAGGTGCCTCAGCCAGATCGATTGGCAGGGTGAAGAACCTACTGCTGAAGGGCTTCTGGAAGTGTCGATCGCGAAAGGTCCTGAACACGAGATTCGACTGACCGGTGGAAATGCGAAATCAGTTTCTCCTGAAGATGGTGACAACCCCAATCAATACAGTGACGAGGGTTCGATGACGACGACCTCGGCTACGGTTTTGAGCTGTGGACCCGATGTCTATGAAAGACTCATGGAATCATGCGCACGCACGGCCATGGCGTTCGTTCAACGCGGCGATTTGCGAGAGGCCGAGAATGTTTACAGGCGAATGCTTAGAATGACTCCGGCAACGCCAGGATCAGAACAGCAAATTCGGGCTATTTCAGCTCTGGCTGATCTTCTTTGTCGACGCGGAGCAGATGCTGCTGCTGCAGATCTTGTAAAACAGATTATCTGTTTGCTTGAGGGCGTCCAGAATTACGACGGCTTGAACCTGGCGTTCTATCTTTCGAAGCTGGCCTCCATTTACAAGAATGTCGGACTGTATGAAGAATCAGAACCGCCGTTAGGCCGGGCTCTTCTCATTCGTGAGAGTTTGCTTCCGGACGGACATGCCGATGTAGTTGCGAACTTGCGCGAATATGGAGATCTTCTATTAATCCTGAACCGCAATTGCGAAGCTGAAAAGCTCTTTGTACAGTCTAACCATTTGGCAGCCTGAGTTTCGAAAACAGACAACATTGGGAGTCCTTGCAGTGAAAAAGCAAGTTTCGAGGGGTTTCAGTTGTGAAACTCAGATCCAGGTATATCGCCTGGTAGAAAAAGGCGATGAAATTTCTCGTTATATTATTGCGGGTAATCCGCAAATATCGAAATCCGGCTTGTTCAGATTTGCGCTCGATAGTTGCCATCGTATTCGCTCAAGAGTTAGCGAATGTCCGAGCATTCCTCTTAATTTATTGAACAGGCTCTCCACCGATCCTCATCCGGAAGTTCGGGTTTGCGCATCCGAGAATCGGATTGCCCCGCAAGCTTTGCTTGAACGCCTTGCACGAGACGCAAATGTGGATGTTAGATACGCACTTGCAGAGAATACAAATACTCCGAAAGTGATCTTGTGCATGCTGGCTCTAGATGAAAATCCATATGTCTGCTCTCGTGCAGACAATACGATAGAGAGATTGTCAATCGCTATAAGTAAGCGTTGCGGCCACTCCATTTTGCTCAAACTTGCTCAAGCAGTTCATTCTGACGTAAATCAATCAGCTTCTGTCCAGCGCTAACTGTTGTTGCACTTTCGCATTGCTTTTTCTGCCGTGAGAATCTGTCGTGACAGATCACACTGCAGCCCAGCCGCCACCCGCATCAGTGTAATTATGCTGGTATTGCGATTCCCATTTTCGATATCGGTGACATAGGTTCTGTGTAATCCTGCCCGGGCGCCAAGCTCCGCTTGTGATATCAAAAGCTCAATTCGACGATCTCGAATGGCGTTTCCCAGATGCCATAAAAATGGCTCGTTTGGTTTCCTCGAGTTTTGTACCATTGCCAGCACCGCCTGCGGTGATCTGCATAAAAGAATGAATAAGTCGAAACAACCTCTGAACATTGCTGAGCATCTATCCAACCACGCCTGCAAGTAGATGTGGAATGAGCAGGCGTGTGGATAGCAGAGCAATCAGTTGCGAATACTGTCGCTTCCGAAACTTCAATCTAATTGCAGCATACTTGCTTTGCAGAAAAACTGCTTGTAATCGGACTTTCCATGCAGCATTCACGAGAATACGTTACATTGAGAGTCTGCGCGACCCTGATCATTACTGGATGTGTCGCTGCTTAAGTATATGGTCAATGATTAACTATCCCCGCGATGCGGTGGTGGCCTGCCTCTACAGATAAATGGGTCTTTTGCCTATTTGTGCATACATAATACCGCCTAAAAAGGTCTATGATTGTCATAGATATGGCCTCATCAGCCAGCCTTGAATGTTGCGAAGCCGCACTTTTACCTTTTCTGCATTTACGATCATGGTGAAAACGTGTGCGCTGAAATCTTAGCTTTAGTCGAGAACCACAATAACTGGTCTCATCTTGTCCAGAGTCTATCTAAATCTGGACATCATGTGCATGCATTGGAAAGATACTCAGACGCCGTTGAAATTCTCAAGAAGAATTGCCAAATCGACCTGATCATCTCTGATGTTCACTTGCAGAATGGTGGCGATGTTTTCGATTTCTTGCGTTGGGTGAAAATGGATTCAGCGCGCGCTAAAACGCCCTTCGTGCTCCTAAGTCTGGAGCCAACGCCTATGGCCAAATATTTGGAGGATGGAATTAGAATTTCCTCTCGCATGTTGGGTGCATCAATGTACATCCGGCTGGATAAATTTGATTCGGACAGGCTGCGAGAGCAAATCGAATTGTTGTTGCCATCCGAAAAAGGAAACAGTGACCAATTCTCAGCAAATATCGGTGAATAACATGACGGCTAAAATCATGGTGACCATGGAGCACGAAGAAGAGAGAAGAATCATTGGAGAATGCCTTGAGCGTGTTGGGCACAAGGTAACTACAGCGGACACCTTCCACAATGCTATGGAAATTTTGAGAACGGCAGACTTTGATTTGATCATCTCCGATGTTCATTTGCAAAACGGCGGCAGCGTTTTCGACTTCTTACGCTGGGTCAAAGGCGACCCTCATATGCGTTCCACTCCTTTTGTTTGCTTCAGTGCCGAACCTCCAGAGGTTGGCAGATACCTGGCAGATGGTGTTCGAACTGCTGCTCGCTCGCTAGGAGCCGCACGATACATCAGCATGGAGCATTTCAATGGCCCGTTGTTCTTGAGCGAAATCGAGTGGCTGATTCCCCAGGAGCGAATCGGCAGCTATTACAACGGCGATGGTGCCGAAAGCCACGAGAAAGAGCCAGCTCTCAGTAGTGAAAACCCTTCTTAGCCTAGCTTTGACCGGAGACGCAGGTTCTTTGCGGCAAATTTGAATTTCCTCGAAATTAACCGTTTGCGTGGGAACTCTGCGTTGAAACGTCAGTCTTTGTCGGAAAGAACCCTTACCGGTGCCTGCCCCAAATGTCTGAAAACGAGCAATCTGTGTTACTAGAACCAAAGAATTCTCGGAAAAAACTGCTCAGAGGCATAAGAGCGTCTATGAAGCGTGTTGGTCCAGACGCAAAAGAAGTTCGCATGGCTTTGATTGTTTTGAGACATATCGACGAACTGATCGCCGAGCAAGAAGTTAGAGCGACATTGCCTAATGTTGCAAGCTTCTAACCTCCGTACAAGAGCAAGAACAAAGCTGGCGCTTAAGTGACGCGTTGAGACTGCTAAGCAGTGTTCTCTAGCGCACACACATAACTACACAGCGCTGTTGCTCGAGATGCGGCACCTGATTCCAGCCGAGATTATTCTTTGGGCGAATCAGTAGGATTTTCGGTAGAACCGCGCTTTTCTGTGTCAGCTGATTTTTCGTCAGCCCCAGCTTCTACTTTGCCGTAGTCACCGAGAACTGTCTTCAAAGGGCAGAATTTCACGAACATACAACCGGTACAGTGCACGGTTAGGGCTATTGGGCAGATTACCATTTGCAGATCCCCCTTTGGTAGAGGCTGTGTTTCAGGCGTGACAGATATTACCAGACCCAGGGATAATTGGCACTCTTGGTCTTTCTGTAATTCTCGATTTCTGTACTGGACACCATATTGAAGACTTTGTTGCGATAGGAATTCAACTGATACCAAATATGAGGTCTAAATCTGCAACAGACCATACCAGTCGTCATGCAAGGGATTTCTATAAACCAGCCTTTTGACATCATATTGTCGGCATCAGGATCGCCAACCGCAATTTCCAGATCCGGATCGTTTCTTTCCAGGCAATGCGCCAGCAGCAATAGTGATTGTCTGGGCATCGAAGCTATATCAGTCGAACGAACAGCGGGCTGTTTCGTCTCAGGTCTTCCTTTTGGGAAGACTGTTTGCCAAAAAAGCACAAAGGGATTCGCAGTTTGAGCTCGTACTGACATAGCTACGACCTCCCTTGATCTTGCAGGGTTGTTATTTCTGCTTCCAAAGGAGCTTGAGTCTTTGCCGTGGTTGAATCGACAAGGCCTCTATTTAAGAATTTGCAAGATTTGTCTATTACTTTGGTTGAAACCAAATACAGTGGTACTGCGATCATAAAGCCTCTTCAAATGGCGGTTGCCTGAGGATTTGTGAAGACGTCAGAACTTTGAGATGGTCTAAACAGTCTGCTCGGGGAAATCCAATAATTCCGAACACATCCTAATTATCTCATATAATCATGGTTTGTGCTTGGCAAAGCGGAATGAGACTGAGCATTGGCTCTGGTAGCGCAATTGAATTATTCATTTTTGGTTCGAGACTCAGAGTAGACAAAATATGGCAAGCAAAACACTGCACAAACCAGCATACGTCGCACTGATACTGTTGATCGCTTTCAATGTCCTACTGTTTGTCGCTCTTGGCGGCATGATCAGGAATTCCGAAACTGCCACCTTGCAAATGATGCGTGCAAAAGAGATCTCGGCGGTGGCAAGCAATTTATCGAAACGCCTTTACGATGCCGGGGTTGCATTGGGCGGATTGACGGTGACTAAGAGCAAACTTTTTTCGGAGCGTTTTGACAAGATGATCGTCTCGATTCCGCATGATGTATCGGACTTGAGAGATTTGATAGGGCAGGATAGCCCGAAACAGTTTCAGTCATTGCTAAAAGTAGCCGAGCTTCTGCCCGATACCATCAAAAATATGGGCGAAGTCAGAGCAATGGCTGAAGACAGCAAAACCACGAGCGCTGACAAAAATTATCAGCGGATGCTTGGCACCATGCAACAGAACGCACAACAAATTCAGCAGTCGTTGCGCATAATCGCAGAAGAAAATCAGGAATTGGCAAATGCAAAAATTCCAACGGGCTTGCCCGGTTCGGCGACAATCAAGATGCTTCTGTTGCTGGGTGTTAGCGGAAATATAGTTTTGGGCGTTGCAATCGTTTTTTTGTTCAGTAGAGTTCTGCGGCGCAAAGAACAGTGAACCTGTGAGTGCCATTTTTCTCACAAACTCGCAGCCACTAAAGTGCGCTTTTGAATCCAACCTCCGGCATTTTTGCATTGATAGGAGGCGATTTTTCTGTCGATTCAGGAGTCTCTGTATTTTTCTTGCTGCTCTTACTTGCTCCTGTAAGTTGATTGAGAGCAGCTGAGGCCAATAGATACTCATCCTTTCCGGGGCTGCTATGCTCGACAACCCACCTCAGGTTGTGTTTGGCATTTTCAATTTTGCCGTCAACCAATTGCTTCAGTCCTACAAAACAGCAGGCTGTCAATTCCCTTTGAGTGCCCAATTTTAAGTCCAGAAATTCGTTGAGACTGGCGTCCTCCCTTTTGAATGTTTTTAACAACATAACCGTCCAAGAATTTTGTTTGTAACTGGTGACACGAGCCAAAGCGCTCGACGCAGCCGCGTCGTTGTGCAAGTTTCGCAGCGTCAAATAGTAAAGAATCGAGCCGTACACAGCTGATTCTGAATCTCCATTGGGCATGCTGAGAAACTTTGAGAAGTCTTGGGCAGCTTCTTTATACTTCTTGAGCGAGAAAAAGAAGACCCCTCTGTTATAAAAATTGCTGGGCTCTGAAGGATTAAGTTCAATGAGCTTCTCAAATTGATGCTGCAGGAATTCCTTTGAAACTGGATTCACCTTATGGTTAGTGCCCGCATGTATGGAATTTATGCCTACATAGTCGTCAATAGCTTCATCGTTTTGACCCAATGCAAGCGAAACTCTGGCATGGTGCGCGAGATAAATGGATTTGGCAGTGTCATTTTGGATCGCCAACTCGAATTCCTTTTGGGCCTCAGCATGCATTCCTAACTGCTCTAGAGCTATGCCTCTATTACTGTGCGCAGTCGAGCTGTCTGGGCTGAGATTCACAGCTTCAGTCAATATCGAGAGTGCCTTGCGAAACTCTTTTTTTAAAAGCAGAACTCCACCAAGATTGGTTTTGTACCTGCCAAGCCGCGGTTCTAGCTTAATAGCTTGCTCAAAATCCTTCATTGCGTTTTCATAATCGTGCAACACCACATATGAATTTCCTCGCTGGCAGTAAGAAGTTGCATTCTTTTTTCTGGCGATAGCGCGAGCGTGATCATCAAGACACCTTTGCCTGTCTCCGAGCGCAGCATAGAAACTACCGCGTCGCATCAAATTTTCGGATATTGCAACCTCATTTTTTATCGCCAGGGTTGAATATTTAATACCGGCTTGATTGTCTGAAGCATGTTCGCACAGTACAAGCAATTTTCGGTATGCATTCTCGGACTTTGGATCGTATTTCACTGCCTGTTCAAATTCTATTTTGGCTTCCGATTGTTCCTTCAATCTCAAATGCGCCAAACCCCTGCTTACATAAATTTGAGCGTTGCCCGGTGAGAGTTTGAGTGCTTTTGAAAAGTCGGGCAGGGCTTCTTCTGGCGAGCCAACTTCACTGAAAGACTTGCCTCTTTTGTAGTAACCCTCAAATCGATTAGGTGCTGCAGCTATGGCAATATTCAGTTCTTTGATTGCCTTGCGAAATTGATGCTGCAAATAAAGCTTTTCGGCAATATGATAGTGCTCGTCGAAAACACTCTCCGCCGCTATTGCAGCCTTCGAACAGAGGAGAATGACAGCGCTCAATACTGTGATCTGGATAGCAAAAACAGGCGAAGGGAAAATCGTGCACAAACTCAAAGCTTTCGCTGAAATGAATTCAAGTATGCGGAGCGCTTTCTTGATCTTTCTTTGAAAAATACAGATTGAGAGTTTCGCCTGCATGGTCAGCAGTTTGCACTTTCCAGTTTATATCCGAAGCCTTTCAAATTCTGAATCGGAGACGGTTTTCCTTCAACATCTATTTTGTCGCGTAGCCTTTTAATGTGCACACGCAAGGTCTCGGCGCTGGTTTCTGTATCGGCAGTCCAGGCTTTGCTGAGGATCTGGTCTGGATGAAAAATCTGATCGGGACTGCGCATGAAAAGCTCCATGAGTGCAAACTCTTTCGGCAAAAGTTGGATGGCTTCACCATTGCGTAGCAACTTGCAGCCGACCAGGTCGAGCACAAAGCCGCCCACAGTGAGTGTCGTTGAAGATTGAGCCTGATTGCGCCTCAATAATGCTCTCAACCGTGCAGCCAATTCTCTGGGATGAAATGGCTTGCCAAGATAGTCGTCGGCGCCTAGATCTAGCCCGCGCTCGCGATCTCTGACTTCGTTTCGTCCTGTCAAAATCAAGATGCGGGCATTGCCGCCCGAGGCTCGATACCTTTGTAAGACCTCCAGCCCATCGATGTCGGGAAGGTAAAGATCGAGAATAATCACTTCGAATTCATAGGTTTTGATATAGGCGAGCGCATCTTCGCCGCAGCCCACAACTTCAACAGTATGATGCTGGTTTTCAAGCCAATCCTTGACTGTCTCGCAAACGCCAGGATCGTCCTCTACTATCAATACTTTTGCCATCGCCTGTCTCTGTCCGCACAGAGTCTGATTACCCACCAACCGAATCCGGATTGAAGTTTGATCTTCATTTTAGACAATTCCCGCCTAATCGGGGGCTGAAACGACCGCTGGCAAAGTAAAATTGGCAGGTCCCCTCAGAGCGAGCTTAATTTGTCCGGCGACGAGAAAAATTCAAAATCACCACGTTTTCGTCTTTCGCTTGCGCAAACGGGAATTTTGCTTGTCATTGTCCCTTTGGTGTCGGGATTGTTGTTTATCGGAACTTTGTCCTTTCTTCTCCAGCGCAGTCAGATGGAAGTAGAAAGGAATTTGCTCTCGAAGGCGGTAATCACGCGAGCAAATATTGTCTCGCGTCTGTTTGTTGATGCGTCACTGGCAATGTCGAGCTACTGCTTAACTGGAGTACCGGTATATGCAGACCGGTATGAAGTGACAAAAAAGGCATTGTTTGACGAACTGGTGGTCCTGGCTGGACTGAAGGTAAATGCCGAGCAGGAACGTACCTTATTGAGAAGAATCTCGGAAAACGCTCAGAAAGGAACCAATTTCCTTGACGATGCGAAGCGCACTGTAGAAACTACCGAGAGCGATAATTTGACTACACGCCAGCTCTTTAAGGGAATACGATCGATTGCCGGGCTTTTGGAACCTGATATTCAAAAACTCATGGAGTTTGAGAATGACGCGGAAGCGCAGAGCCGCAAAGCGCAGTCGGGCAGCAGCGATCTGGTGAAATATGCATTGGCTGCCGGTATTGCCGCCAATTTCGCTGTATCTATCGCCCTGGCCCTGTTCTTTAGCCATCGTGTTACCAGTCGTTTGAATATCATGCGCGATAATTCCTTCCGTTTGTCTCGCCGCGAAGCGCTCAATCCAGAAGTAAAAGGCACCGATGAAATTGCCGAGTTGGATGTCGCCTTTCACCAGATGGCCGGCGCCCTGCTGGAAGCTAACCGCAAAGAGCGTGCCTTAGTGGAAAATGCCGTCGAAGTAATTTGCTCGATAGACAACCGAAATGTCATCACCGAAGTTAATCCGGCTGCACAAACAATGTGGCAATACGCACCTGAAGAGCTGCTGGGGCAAAGATGCATCAATCTGATCAGCGATGACACTAAGGACGCTACGTCAAAAATGTTTGAAGAGGCCCGCCGCAACAGCACGGTGACGAAATTTGAAAATCGCACCTTGAGCAAGTCAGGCAAACTGGTTGATTCTCAATGGTCGGTGTCATGGTCGCCGAATGACAATTCTCTTTATTGCGTAATCCACGACATCAGCGAGAGAAAAAAGGTCGAACAACTGAAAAGAGAATTCATTCAGATGGTCAGTCATGACCTGAGAATTCCGCTTACATCACTGCAGATGACGCTTGACCTGCTGCTTAATGGAGCCTACGGAGAACTGACCGAAAAGGGTCGCCCACGCATTACTTATGCATTCTCGGAGTTAGAGAGGCTGATCAATCTAATCAATCAGTTGCTCGAATTCGAAAAAATGGAGTCCGGCAAAGTAGAAATTTTTGTCGAACCAACTGAAATTGAAGAGGTTGTGACTCGCTCCGTCGAAGCAGTGAGAAGTCTGGCTGAAAGAGGCAAAATCAAGCTTGCAACAAAAACTTTCCCGACCGAAATTCCAGCCGATGGTGGCAAATTGATTCAGGTCTTGATCAACCTCTTGGGCAACGCCATCAAATTCTCTCCTCCTGAAACAACTGTTTCAGTAACCATGGATATGCTCGAGAAATTCGTTGAAATAAGAGTCTCAGATCAGGGGCGCGGCATACCAGAAGCTTACAGAGACAAAATCTTTGATCGATTCGAACAGGTGTCGATTGACGACAGCCGAGTCAAGGGTGGGGCTGGTCTTGGCTTGGCAATCTCCAAATCAATTATTGTTGCTCACAAAGGAACAGTAGGTGTTGAGAGCGAGGAAGGGAAGGGAAGCACTTTCTGGATCAAACTGCCGGTTGCCTGAATTGCCATAGTTGGATTGTGGTTCGATCTTGGCGTCCGGTGATCTGTTGTTTCTTTCAATCACTACCCGGTATCGCTACTCCAAACGGCAGCAAACCCCGGCGGATTGACTGAGCCCGCGCCTCTGGTCATGAATCCTGTAAGGTCAGAGCGTGTCCAGCTTTGTGTGCCAGGATTTGCAGGATCACCAAGTATGTAATTTCCAGAGTGATCTTTTCCTGCAATATAGACGAAGTGTGGAACCAACCCGGCTCGGCCCTGGAGGGCACCATTTATTATTACTCCATGTCCCTGCGCCAGTTGTGCGTCCACGTCTTGCCAATTGGTGCTGGTGCTGGACTCTGCATTCAGTCCGTGTGACCTTGCCACTGCTGCAATTGTGCTGACAGTACCTGGAAAGCCAATAGATGGATTGGTGCCTGTCTCGCTAATTAGTCTTTTCCTGTTCTCTTCATTGGCAGGAGCAATACCAAAATCAGCCAGCGCCATTGTCAGACTGGTCGGTCCGCAGGCGTACCAGGAAGCTCCGTCACCTTGCTGTGAGATATACCATTTATCCCGTGGTGAATGCTTGTTGGCGCCTGCACTCATAGGCACATTCGGCGCTGCACCTTCACCATCACCGTCTCCAGTGCTCTGAGTGTTCTGCCTTTCCCTACGCGCCTGCTCTGCTGGCACCGCCTGCCCTTGTCCCTCGGTATTTTGCTGCCTCTGTGCACTTGTCTCCCCGTCATCAATAGAAGAGAGATCGATCAGATCGCCCGGATGGATCAGATCGGGGTTGTCCAATTTGTTTTTCTCTGCGATTGCTTTCAGTGTCTCTAACACTTTCCAGGCAGGTGGATCTTCGCCGGTTTTTTGCGCCAGCGCATGATCTACGATTCCCCACAAGGAGTCTCCTTCCTCTACCGTATATTCTGGAAGTAGTTTGTTCTGCACCAGCTTCTCAGTTTGCGCCTGATAGTCCTGAGCGCTGGTATTGGCCTTAGTTCTTGCGTCGAACAATTCAGTGAAGTTGTTGCGTGACTGTGCGGTCGTACCTACTTCAAATGTTTGCGATTCGGGAGATTGGGTGGGGTTAGGCATGGGTGACCTCTATAAAGGTTGAGGAACAGGCGCATGAGCCTCGGGAATCCCCAGTCTAGAAATAGTGTGTTTATTTCACGTGTACTTTGAATTGAATCAACCTATATAAGGCGAGCAATTGAGGCGTGCAATAGCGGCGCATATGAAGGATCGAAATTAGACCCTCCAAGTCAACGACCCGCGACTTCAGCGAAGTTGCGCCTCGTACACGGTAAATAAACACTGCCTGGTTAGTATGAATTTACCGAGCAATGCATCGATTGACCCTTCCCTCAAAGCTCCCCCTGCCCTTCGCCTATCGCGACGCATGGCACGTTTCTTTCCAAGAATTCCCCCTGCTGGAGGTTGTAATAATGACTAACTCGCCGCGCGAAGTTTCACCTGCTCCTGAGCCGTCTGCATACTCCAGGAATCAAAATGATGCATCATCCCAGTTGTCAGTTTCAGCACACATTGATGCGCGAGAATTAAGAGGGTTTGTTTCTCAACTGCATCGTTTGAAGGAAGATCCATCTTCATTTCTACCTCAAGTTAGTATAGTTTTTGATGTTGGTCGTACCGGTAGTGGTACCGCCAATCGTCCTGGGGAGCCAACAAATCAAAGGCATGGCGGGTTCGAGCCGCATCTGCAGAATAAAGCCTATGACGAAAAAAGCAAAAACAAGGATTTCGAGCACACCTTAGTTTGGACAAAAGGAAAACATCAGGTTTGGGAAGACAAAGACAAGAGCAAACAGGATATTGGATTCACTTGGAAGGACAGCGATGGACCCTACCGAGGCTGGAAGCTAAATCCCAATTCCCAAGATGGAACAAAAGGGCGATGGGTACTCTATGAGGGCAGCAAGGTGCTTGGAACTGCTACAGATGTGAAGATGACGAGCGACGGACTGAGTGTCGATGGCAAACTTCAAGATCTGAGTAAGCCTACAACTCATGGTCCACGATGATCAGTGATTTGAATTCTTGAGTTTAGTGACTTTTACGGGTCACCATCAAGAAAAGTATCGACTCAAGAGGACCTAATTCAGCCAAGGTTTCTCGCAGGGGCAGACCAAGAGAAAACGGCGGACACTCCCTGTCCGTCGTTTTTCTTAGGATAAAAATGCTGCTTCTCAGTACTCGACGATCAATCTTGATCCTTTATCTTGATTGCCGATAGATTTCAAACTTGAAATTCCAAAATCTTCATCGCTCGGCAAAATCTCACCAATCTTCAATAGAGCGCTGGCGGCAAGGGATCGTTCGTCCATATGCGCATCAGCATGCTCATACACCCAGAGAAGATGCTTTTTTCCTGCCTGAACTTGTTTGATATTCAGAAGTCTCAGTCCCATAAAACAGCGAGCCGCCAATTGTCGTTTTGCATTTACATGATCGTCGAAAAGTCCGAGAGCCGCTTTGCCTGCTTTAACTGAGTCGATGAGTTCTATTATCCATGTATGGGGCGGTGCCTTCAGCTTTTCTGTTTGGAGAACTGAAAAAGCTCTTGCCTCTTGCTTTAGATTCCAGCACGACATGGCAAGCATTATTGCGCCGTAAGTTCGCGAATCACCATTCCACTGGCACAGTCTTATGAAATTGCTGAAATCTGAGGCACTGTCCTCAAACCGTTCTAAGCAATAATTAGCGATGCCGCGGTTGTAATAGTTGGTAGCGTCGTTGGGATTGAGTGCTATGGTTTTCGAATATTCTTCCACTACTATGTTGAACTTGTTCATGTCCACGGGAAATTTGGTCTGATGTTTCGTGGTACCACTATCAGTGGCAGCAATCAGATCTCCGAGAGCTTCGTCGATATCTCCCGTCTTCAATGAAACAAGAGCATGGTTTGAAAAATAGGCGTTTAGCGAGCCGCCATGTGATAGCGCTCGCTGAAATGCTGCTTTAGCTTGCTCGTGCATGTTCAGTGCCTGATACGCGACGCCTAGATTGTTGTGTATCTCTGCGCTATTGGGAAACTTGTCCGAGGCTTTGGCCAAAAGCTCGACTGCTTCTCTGTATCGACGCATAAAAACTAGCGTGGCCCCAAGATTGGCAGTAAATTTGGAGTCCCAGTCCAACTGCATAGCCTTTCTGAGATCTTGCTCGGCGGACTTGTAGTCTTTGAAGGTTAGGTACACCAGTCCCCGCGAATTGAATGCATATGCGTCCTTGGGATCGCATTTGAGCGCAAGATCGTGATCCCTCAGAGCTTTATGCCGGTTGCCTCTCTCAGCAAAATAATGTCCACGCTTGCAATAGGCTGACGACGAAGACGGATTTTCCTTGATCGCAGCGTTCAAGGACATTTCAGCCAGATTATATTTCTTCTGTTCTGCGTAGATTCTGGCTATATGCCAGTAAGTATCCTCGTCTTTCGGATCTAACTTGGATGCACGCGTGAAGTCGGCAAGCGCCGCTTCCCTCTCTTGTTTGTCCCAATGCACAAAGCCTCGCGCAGAAAAGGCTTCTGCTGTAGGTTTTAATAGGATGCTCTTGCTGATCGCCGCCAATGCATTCTTTGTCGCTCCAATTTCCGAATAGGATTGACCCAATCGTATGTACAGTGCCGCGCTATTAGGATCCAGGCGCAGCCCGCTCAAACAGTCTTGAACAGCCAGTTCGTCCTTTCCTCCATAAGCGTGCAACTCAGCAAGTTGCAAAAACATCGCAGCATCGTGGTGAAAAAGTTTGGAAGCTTGAGCTATATCTGCCAATGCTTCGTTTGGTTGGTCTAAGTCCCAGTGGGCATAAGCTCGATCCACATAAGCCTGTGCTGTTGGTTCAAGTTGAATACTCTTGTCCATGTCCGCAATGGCTTCTTTTATGTCGCTCGCTTCTTTGAGAATCGCCGCCCGCTGCAAGTAGATATCAGCCGCATCAGGAATTGCTCTTATCCCTCTGTCACAGTCGGACAGCGCGGCCTTCGGCTGACCCATTTGAGCATGGAGCCTCGACAATTGAATATAAGTTGCGCTGTCATGCCTGTCGAGTCTTTCGGCGTGTTGGAAATAAGCGACCGCCTCATCCATCTTCTGCAAATCCCAGGCAACATAGCCTTTGATCTGATAGGCCACAGGGTTTTCTGCCAGCTTAAGCGAGGCTTCCGCGTCAGCCAGCGCCTCCTTGTGTCTCTCCAGATCCTCATATGCTCGGGCTCGCTTTGCGTATGCGTCTGCGCTACGCGGAGCGAGTGCTATTGCAGCGGTGAACTCTTTGATTGCAGCAGACGGTTTTTCCTGACTCAGCAGTGACAAACCTTTATTGTAGTGAGACTGAAATGAATCGGCTGCGCTTGCAGCCAGAGTGCAACCAGCCAAACAGATCGCCAGTAAACAAGCCTTCTTCAGTTAAGAGTCCTGCCGATTTGACTTAGGGAAATCAATGAGTCGACGTCAATTCTGGGCATCTGCCGAAGCAAGTGGCTAATATATCAATTGCTCACCGCAGGCACAGCAAAATTTGGCGCCGGGCTCGTGGGGCGCCGAGCAGTTTGAGCACAAAGATTCCTTTGGCTTTTGTTTGCACTGCTGGTTAGCGCACAGTACTCCAGCGATAACGAAGAGTACGCCGGTTGAAAAAATAATGGCTCTAAGCGTCTTGCACTTCATCTTCCTTACTCCGCTGGTTTCTTCCTTTTTACCCGCTGGGCAAAGGGACTACGCTGTCTGTTCAATGTTCCGTCTCCTGGACCATTAATCCTGGAAATGCCGCGGAGGATGAGATTTGTAGCACTTGCTTTCCAATGAGGGCATAATTAGGTGGCGGATGCAGCTAGACGTGAAGTTTAATTTGTAAAGCGGTCGAAATAGAAGTATGA
>CAZHEZ010000007.1:0-16324 GCA_964531315.1 uncultured Candidatus Obscuribacterales bacterium
TAAAACCAGAAGCACAATCGGGATTAAAACAACTAGCCCGACGCACAACTCGACGATCGACTGCCCTCTTTTCTTGGACGCTCTCATAATCTTTCCTCTTCCAATCTCTCACGCACGCCATTCAAGAGATCCCGCTTTTTGATCTATGCCCAGCCCTCAAATTGCTCAAACGAGCAAATCACTATTTTCGCTGTGCAAAGTGCTTAAATTCGGGCTCTACGTGAAGTCAACGTGAAGAAAATACCACGGGACCGACAAGCCGGGCTGTTGCTGGAAACCCTTACTCAGGCAGGCAAAGCTTCAAAAGAGCGCCGATAATTACGGCAAAACGATCGAGGCGCACCACTGCGCCGATAACAATTCAGGATTGGCACCAAATACAGTGACAACCGGCGGGCAGCAGCGCCATTAGTTGAGGCGGCTAAACAGCCAGTCCGGCCATAGCTGATTTCACCTGTCCTGGTGCGGCTGGACGGGGATGGACCCGCAAGATGTTGTACTGGGTATCGCGCTGCGCGGCGTCAAAACCAGCCATATGAATGCAGCGAATCATTTCATCAAGGGTGACATCACATCTGGTGCCGGCTGCCGAGACGACATTTTCTTCCATCATGGTGCCGCCGAAATCATTGGCACCAAATGCGAAGGCAGTCTGACCGAGCCCGGACCCCTGAGTTACCCATGAGGACTGGATATTGGCAATGTTGTCGAGCATCAAACGTGATATCGCGACCATGCGCAAATACTCAGTGGCGGTGGTGAGATTTTTTACTTTCTTGCCGAGCGGTGTGCCTCCCGGCTGGAAACTCCAGGCAATGAAGGCTGTGAATCCTTCCTGTCTATCCTGCAATTCACGCAGTTTGATCAGGTGCTCAATGCGATCTTCAATCGTATCGACCGATCCGTACATCATGGTCGATGTAGTGCGAATGCCCATTTTATGGGCTGTCTCCATTATCTCCAACCAGCGGCTGGCCGGGATTTTCAATGGACTGATGATCTTCTTGACGCGCTCTGTAAGCACTTCGGCGCCCCCGCCGGGAATCGATGTGAGACCGGCGGCAACGAGCCTCTTGAGCGTTTCTTCCAGGCTCAAATTGCTGGTTCTGACGATATGATCGATTTCCGAAGGTGACAATGCATGCAAGGTTAAATTCGGAAAGTCGGCTCTTAAGCGGCTGAGAAGCTCTTCGTAGTATTCGATGCCCAGCTCAGGATTGTGGCCGCCCTGCAACAAAAGCTGGGTTCCACCAAACTCCATAAGCTCGGTGACTTTCTCTTTGATGGTTTCATAGGGCAAAACATAGCCCTTGTCCGAACCGGGCGGCGCATAGAAGGCGCAGAAAGTGCAGTAGGCATCACAAACATTTGTGTAATTGACGTTGCGGTCGATCACGTAAGTAATGGGCTCTGAGTCGCCATGAAAGCGCCGTCTCACTTCATTGGCCGCATAGCCTAAGTCCATGAGCGAGGCTTCATTGAAGACCTTGACTCCGTCTGCAAAGTCCAGCCTGCCGCCGGCAATCGCTTTTTGCAAAAGTTGTTTGACCATTAGAAGCTCCCATAGCCGAGGCTAAGCGTCACGAATTTGGTATCGTATCAAAAGGATGAGCCGCATACATTTGCAGGGGCTTACAACCCCCGCGGCTCGTAAAATTCATTAAGATGAAGGTAGCGGTCGGCGTGAGATGTAGAGTGCCGAAACAGCCTACAATACCCTCGAAAAACCTCAAACGAAACCGGGGAAGCAAACAGCTTGGTCAAGTACAAGGATTACTATCAGATTCTCAATGTGCCGCGCAGCGCCACAGAAAAGGAGATCAAGACTTCTTACCGCAAGCTGGCTCGGCAATTTCACCCGGATGCCAACAAGGGAAATAAGGCTTCCGAAGAAAAATTCAAAGAGATTGCCGAAGCTTACGAAGTTCTAAAAGATCCTGAGAAAAGAAAGCGTTACGACCAGCTCGGCTCCAATTGGAAGTCCGGCGAACAATTCCGCCCGCCGCCGGACTACAGTGGCTTCAACTTCGATTTCGGCGACCTGAGCGGATTGGGAAAAGGATCGCCGTTTTCAGACTTCTTTGAGGCCATCTTCGGGCAGAGCTTTGGAACAGAAGGAGGTCCCCGCCCCCAACCAGGCGGACCGGGCCGACCGCAACAACGTCCGGGCGGACCTCAAGCAGGACGCAGCCCGCTCGACCAGGAAGCGGAAATCGAGCTCACTCTAGAAGAAGTAGCCAAAGGCACGACCCGCACTCTGCAAATCAGCGGACCGCAAGTCAAAACCAAGACCATTGAAGTGAAAATCCCGCCTGGGGTGCGTCAGGGTTCAAAAATTCGCGTGCCGGGCGAAGGAGCGCAGTCTCCTGTGGGACAGGGTAAAGGCGATCTTTATTTGAAAGTGAAAGTAAAAGCGCACGAAGAGTTCACCATGGAAGGGGACAATCTCGTCTGCAATATCAACATAACGCCGGCTCAAGCGGTAGTGGGCACTGAAGCATCAGTGCCTACTCTGGACGGACCGGTCAAAATCCGCATCCCGGCCGGAACGCAAAATGGGCGCCTGCTTAGGCTGCGCGGGCGAGGCTTGCCAAAACTAAAAGAAAGCGTGCGCGGCGACATTCTTGTGCGCACCAAGATCATGATTCCGACAGAGCTTACAGACCGCGAAAGAGAGCTCTACACCGAATTGGCCAAGCTGGAAAAAGATTCCGGCAACCATAAGAAGTAGCCTGTCAGTCCAGTACTTGCGAGTTTTGCGCAAGCCTAGCCCATTCAATGGAAAAGCTCTCCAGAGCAGCCTTTGTGTTGACATAGTGATCGACCTTTGCCTTCACTTGCTCGCTCAATTCCAACAGATCGGCCAGGTATTTGCTGGCATGCAAAGATTCCATCGCCCGCACTTTCAAGCGCTCATATTCTTCTTTAAGCACGTAATCGACGACTTTGGAAATTGCCACCCGCACGTTTTCGTCATCGTCCACCAGCGAGTCGGCCGCTTTTAAAGCGGATTGCGAAAATTCCAAAGCGGAAAGATATGCCCGCGCTTTCTTAGAGCCGCTTTCCTTGAGGGCTTTGTAAAATGAAAGTGCCGTCAATTCCAGGGCTTCACCATCCGAAAATGGAATTTGAGGGACCGGTACCATCTGGCTGCGACTCACCACAGTTGGTAGCACGGACTCGGCATTTTCGGCAAAGAGAAAAAACATCGTATGCTCGGGCGGCTCCTCAAGCGTCTTTAGCAATGCATTTGCAGAAGGTCTGTGAAAAACATCCTGGCTGGCGTCTTCGACAATGACGATGCGAAATGCAGAACTGGTGCGGGCCAGAGTTTCTGTCATCTGTCTGGCGCTTTCCACCGAAATTTTTCTGGATGCGGTAGTGCCTGCCGGCCCCAACTTATAAAGGCACTCAGGATGCGCGTCTTGCTCTATCCAGCGGCAATCGCGACACATATTGACCGGCTCGCCCGACTGTGACTTAGACAGGCAGGAGCGCTCTTCGGGCATACGAAAGGTGCAAAGGGCCTCTCGAGCTTGTTCAAAAACTTCATCACTGATTGGCAAACCAAGCAGGTTTTGCGGTGTTTCTTTTTCAAATTGCGAATTCTGCCAATACTGCCTGGTTCGCTCACAATTTAGAAATGCCGCCATTTGCCTGGCCAGTTGCCATTTGTCATCGGCAATTCGCCCGGTCAAAAGATAAGCATTTGCCAATCTTCCTTTGGCAAGCGCTCCCGTCAAAAGGTCCACCGCCAGCTTCTGCCTTTCCGACAGATGTCTATCAAATATGCTTGCTTGTGGCGTATCGGCGGGCATTTCAAGAAACTCAGGCATACATGGAGATCAAACCAGATTCTATGAAAGTGTACTCGGATGTGGCTGCAGTGGCGTTTCCCGGCGGCAGACTTCAGGAAAGAAATACTTAACTTCGCATGCGCAATCAAGAGTTTGACAGCTCTTGGCGAGTGTCTTAGACTATCTGAGGTCTAAAAGCGGAACCGTGAAAAGAACAACTTTTCGGATTCCGGTTTGCGCGGGGCGATGCCAGTGGAAGCGTAAAGGCCCGCCCGCCGTGACTGTATGCCCCTTTGCGGGGTTAATTCGTCGTGTTTTCACACTATTTTGAGAGGCGAAACCGTTGGCTAACGTAGTAGTTGTAGGTGCGCAGTTCGGAGATGAAGGTAAGGCTAAAGTAACCGACCTTCTGGCTAAGAACGCCGATGTAGTGGTCCGCTATCAGGGCGGTTGCAACGCCGGGCACACAGTTGTCGTAGACGGCGAAACATATAAGTTTCACCTGATTCCTTCCGGTGTTCTGTACCAAAAGGTCTGCATTCTGGGTCCCGGAATGGTGATTGACCCGGAGCGCTTTCTTGACGAAATAGATGCGCTGGAAAGTCGCGGTTCGCTCAACTTCAAGAACCTGAGAGTCTCTACAACAGCGCATGTGACCATGCCTTATCACTTAATGATTGATGCTGCCGAGGAAGATTCTCGCGGCGATCAAAAAATCGGTACCACCAAGCGCGGTATCGGACCGACCTACGCAGACAAATGCGCGCGCTCCGGCATTCGTGTCGAAGACTTGCTTGATGAGAAGGTTCTCAGAGCCAAGCTCGAATGGATGATTCCCAGAAAAAACGTAATTTTGGAACGTCTCTACAATCTGCCGCCGCTTAAAGTAGATGAAGTATTCAAACAATATGCAGACTACGGAAAGCGCATGGCCAAGTACGTTTCCGATACTGCTGCAATTATTTTTCAATCGGTCGGACAGAAAAAGAACATCCTCTTTGAAGGCGCACAAGGAACACTGCTCGATCTCGATCACGGCAGCTATCCTTATGTGACCAGCTCCAGCCCGACAGCGGGCGGCGCCTGTATCGGAGCCGGTATCGGACCGACAATCATCGACAGAGTAATCGGCGTCTCCAAAGCCTACATGACCCGCGTCGGCGAAGGTCCCTTCCCGACAGAGCAAGAAGGCGAAGTCGGCGATATGCTTCGGCAAATCGGCAAAGCCTGGGCGGAAGTCGGCGTCACCACCGGACGCCCGCGCCGTTGCGGCTGGTTCGACGCAGTACTGGGACGTTATTCCGTGAGAATCAACGGTCTCGATTGCCTGGCCATCACCAAGCTCGACGTTCTCGACGAGTTCGATGAAATCAAGGTTTGCAACGCCTACAAAGACAAAACCACAGGCGAAACCTTCAAAGAACTTCCTTCCATCGGCAGCTCATTCAAAAATATGGAGCCGATTTACGAAACATTCAAAGGCTGGAAGAAGTCAACCAGTGATTGCCGCAGCTACAAGGATCTCCCGCAAGAAGCGCGCAAATACCTCGATTTCCTGGCTGACGAGCTGGATGTTTCAATCGCCATCGTCAGTGTCGGTCCGCAACGCGATCAAACGATCGTAATTGAAGATCCGATTCATGGTCCCAAACGAGTACTGACTCGCAGCACATAAAAACAGGACCTTGAAACTTTTAAGGGCGGCGCCATGCGTCGCCCTTTTCATTGGTTCTTACTCTTATTCATCAGTTTGGCCCAATTGCTGCGCAACTGGTGTTTCCACAGTCCGGCCAGATCGTTTTTCTTGGCTTTCAGTCTTTCAATTCCAGCCAGTGCTGTGACTGAATCGGGATCTATTTCCAGGACACGGCGATAACATTCCAGAGCCCCGTCATAGTCGCGAAAAGAATTTTCCTTGACGCGAGCCAGCCTGTTGAGCCCTTGTACGGAGTCCGGTTCGTACTGAAGAAGTTTTTCCAGAGATGCTTTTGCTTCGTCATGCTGGCCCAATAGCGTGCAGATATCGCTTTTTTCCACAAGCCAGTCATGTTTTTCCGGATTCAGTTGAATTGCTTTCTCGATATGTCCGAGAGCCAGTGCGCCCTGCCCGCGCTCTCTGTAAATGTTGGCTGCCATAAAATGCACTTGCGCGTCATTTGGATCGCCGCGCAGCAGCCGCTGCAATTCCTGTTCTGCCTCCAAAAGCAAGCTTTTCGCCATCAGCACTCGGACCAGAAGCAGGCGCGCTTCAGCCGATTTGGGATCGAGCTTGACTGCCTCGCGAGCGAAAATCATGGCGTGATTGCTGTCCTCCCGTGCCATGTATGCTCTGGAAAGTTCAATAAAGGCGGACAGATTGCCGGGCTCGAGAGCAATCACACTTTGGTATTCGTCAATGGCGCGCGGCAAAAGTCCCATTTTTGCAAAGAGACGCCCGGCACTCTTGTGCACGGCAGGATCCCTGGGATGTGCCTCCAGCAAAGGCTCGAGAACCTTGCGGGCTTTATAAAAACTGTGTGCATCGGCCAGCTCATCGATGGTTTTGAGATCGCCGGCCAGGGAATTGGCGGAAGCTTTCGGTCCGGGCGCGCCCAGTACCGGCCAGCAAAGCAGGCTTGCAAACACGGTCAAAGTGGTTATGAAAAGCGCGCACTGGAAAGATTGCCAGGCAGCGCTGGCAGACCTCAATTTAAACCGGGCTTTCTCAGTGACCATTTTTATCAAGCTATCCACTTCTCATCATATTTTGAGACATCTAGTGTGCATGTTATCAAATAGGGAAGAAGGAAATTATGACGGCTGAGCTTACCAAAACAGACACTAAGACAAAAGTAGTGCGCAAGGATTTGCAGCACACGACGCTTTTGATCAGCGCCACCTTTGCCGGCAGTCTTGTCATCGCTCTCTACGTGCTGGCTGTCTGCGCGCTCAATCAACAGCACAAGGACTCCAATTCGGTCGACAGAGCCGTCTATCTTGCCGCTCGCTCAATTTCAGAAATCACTGCCACCCACCCGGCCATCGGCCGTGTGGGGCTGGTCGATTCGGCGCCGCCTCAAGAGCTTTCCTTAGCCGAGAGGAAAAGACGTCATCGCGTCATCGGTCTCAATTCGCTATATGCGACACTCAGGGTTGACGCTTTGATTGCCAGACGGCTTCACAACCAGGCATTGATAGATTTGAATGCCCGCGATCTCAGAATTGCCAAACAGTTGGAGGCAGAATTGATTCGGCGCATTTTTGCTGCCGTAGAACAAGTGCCCGCCCAGGATTCCGGAATGACTGAGGCGCCCGAAAGAGTGGTGCGCCAACTTACCGGAACGGAAAGCGATAGCGAAGACGGCAGCGATTCGACGGCAGGAAGAGACGATTCGATATTGCAAGAAGTGTCGCGCCTGCTTTCCGAAGACGTAAAAGGCCGGGGTCCGAATCTGGTCGATGTGCGCATCACACTCGGTGCCGTCGAGCCAGCCAAACTGAACAGTCAGACCTTTGCGCCCCTGGAAGACGCCGGCAAAGAATTCGTCAAAGATGGCATGTACCGCCCCGGCATACCGATTCCAATGCCGGATGGAACCACGGTCCAATTCCTCGCCCAACCTCGTGCGACAAGGATTATCGATCGCTCCTGGTTCAAGCCGGACAGCCGCGGCGCTGCACCATGGGCGGTGCGACTGGATGTCGTATACGAGCGGAGCAAAGAAAAAGGTCAAAGAGAAAAGATTGTCAAAACCGCCTGTGCAGCTGTGGGTGGTGAGCCAATTTACCCCAAACCATCAGCATTTGTCGTCAACTTTCCGCAGGGAAAACCAAATCTTTTCGACAGAGTCGCAGATATTTTGAATTTCCGAAATTGGGATTCTCACGGCGAATGGCAACAGGTCGTCGGCACGGAAGTGCCAGGAAAAGGCAGCCTGGCCCCGCCGATTGAAGCAATTACCAATGGACTGACACCGGGCGATGCGCTCGCTTATGCCATGTATGACTGGTTAAAGCAGATGGGGCCGCTTGTCGAACCGAGCAATTTTGCAGCAGCGATGAATCAGTCTTTTGCCAAAGCAATTGCCGGCTCCTCTATAGACAGTATTAGCGGGCAAGCAAACAGTTGCCTGGCGGCCGACACCGGCTCGCGCGAATATGCGCTACTCAATCAGACCAATCCTGATGGTCCAGGACAGCTGGCCATAAGTCATTGCTTCGCAATTCGCGATCAGCGAATTTTGCGTGAAAAAATCCCGCCTGCCTCAGCGCTGCCTTTAGTAGTCGACTCCACAGGCAAATGCGTTTTAGCAGGCAAAGACAAATTCGATCGAGATCTTTTGAAAGACTTTCTTTCAGCTGTATATGAAACTAACCTGGCCGCTATCGAGTCCCTTGAAACCTCAAAACAAATGTCCGTCAGAGCAAAGTCGGCACTGAAAGAACTCGATCAAAAGATGTATTTCGAGAGGCAGGAATTGACTTCTGTCTCGGCTCGCATGCACAGAATTCGCAGCCAAATGTCATTTGATGCTGAGAACACTAGAAAAGCTACCGGCCCTCTCAAACCCAAAGACAGTGAGAATCTGCGCCAGTACAATCTGGCCAAAGACAGGCTGGAAGCGCTCAAGCAGTTGCTTATTGTTGACAAGGAACAGCGCGACCGCTACAGAAAGCTCAATGAAACGGCCAGACTGGTATCTATAAATGCCAATAAAGTCGGCATCACCACCTACGATCTCTGCACACATTCCAATCAGATTCTGGTCAATGGACTGGCCAGAACACAATCTCCTTCTAGAGGTTTTCTCCTGGGCGGTCGCTTCGTTTTCTTGCCGCAGCCAGTGCCTATTCAAGAAGAAGAGTTTTTGCTCAGCGATCAAGAAAGACAGCAGAAGTTAGAGTCAGTCCCCACAAAACCAGTCAAAGGTGACTTGAATTTCGATTGGACAGACCCCGACATGCGCCTGGTCGCAGAAGGCAACGATCTGCTTGAAACCGGCAGCAAGACAATATTTGTAGAAGGACTGCCGCTCAAACTTTATTGGTTGCAAACGAGAGAAATTCCCCGTTGGACTAAAGTCACCTTTGTGATTGACTCAACCAGACTGGTTGAATCTGAAGAAAGTCGCAGAGAGCACGCCGCGGGCGCCCAAAAGGCAGGGACGGAAAAAGCGCCGCCCGCCGGGGCGCAGCCTGCTTTGACTGCCTTCAAAGACTATGCATTCAGCAATATCCGCATGCCTGCCGGTCAATTGATGTATTACTGCGCCGATGCAGTAAAGACCGGCAATCAGCCGCAGGTGGCCTGGTCCGTGGCAGTCAGAGACCTGGTTTCATCTCACAGCGAAGGCAGCATGGGCGAGCCTGTGGCAGTTCCGGACGGAGACTGGCGCGATCCCGCAAAAGGGCGCAATGGTGAGTGCCCCGGGCTGGCCGGCGAGTTTCAATTGCGCACGCCCCTGCCCATTACCGACCTGGGACAATCGGGCTCATATTTGACAAATCCCTTGACCGGCCAGCAAATCCCGCAAATTCCGCCACTGCCTTCAGAAATGCTGTAGGGGCGAGGCCATGGTTGGGAAATTATCCCAAAAAATAAAGGGCGACGCATGGCGCCGCCCCTACAGATACCTTTCAAAACCCCAACAACAAACTAGTTGTTGTTGCTTTTCTTTTTGCGGCTCTTCTTGCCTTCTTGCTCTTCGTCGCCTGCGGCAACGCCTACAGCGTCTTCAATAGCAGCGATGCGTTCGTAGAGTTCTTCCCAATCTTCACGGGTGATCAAGCCGAGTTCTTTGGCGGCCTTCTTCATTGAGCCCTTAACATTGGACGATACCGTCTTTTCGACCTCAAAGCCTTTCTTTTCGGTTTCTGACTTGAGGTTCTTGATGAACTGCTGGACCGAATCGGTCTTATTCGTGCCTTTTTCTTCCAAATCGTCCAGAAGGTCTTGGCCGACCTTAACCAGGTCGTTCATGGCTTCGGTAATTGCCGATTTAATGCGGTCTACATTGGTAGCGCCGCCAACGCCAGTCATGACTGCCTTCTTTAATAGTTTTGTTCGCTCGCTCATAACCACTCTCCACTTAAAACGCTGATCTGGTGCTGATTGGTCTGATTTTAAGATGGTATTCAGAAAAGAGCCTTAAGTTCACAAAGTTATCAATATAAAGCGTTACACAGCAGCCTTTTCAAACCGCTAAAAACTTGCCTGCGAGGGCAGTAGAATGACCAAGTAAAATATTGCCATGCAGGAAGGCTGGTAGGCAGTCAAGCGCCTCATTCAGACTCCTTTAAAACCGCTTGTCGATCGCTTGAATTGGCGCCTTGGCCGTCACGCTTGAGCAAGTGGATTTGGTTTCTACTCTTTAGCGAGGTAATCTCTGTGCATTTGTTGAGAGCATTTCTTACACTGCTTGTATTGATTTGTTTGGGCATCAACAGCATCTGTCCGCCCGCACTGGCGCAAGCCTCGCAATCAGCCAGACCGAAACTCGTACTATTAATAGTGGCCGACCATTTTTCTTACAACTACCTGAGCCGCTACCAGGACAAGTTGAGCAGCGGCGGACTCAGATATTTGATGGAGCACGGCGCCAATTACACTAATTGCCGCCTCAGCTACGCCACTTCCCAAAACGCCTGCGGACAAGCGGCAATATCGGCCGGCGCCAATCCATGGCTTTCGGGCATCGTCGCCGATGAGTGGTATGTGCCCAAGAAAAACAAAGTAATGAGCGCCACCGCCGATGATACCTATCATTTGGTTGGTGCAAATGGAGCCGGAGTCAGTTCGATGCGTCTGGTCGGCACCACTATTGGTGACCAGATGAAATTGGCGACAAACGGCAGAAGTAAGGTGATTACCTGCTCACTGCGCGACACCTCGGCGCTGATGCTGGCCGGAGTGCTTGCTAATGGCGCCTTTTGGTTTGACCGCTCGAACGGCACTTTTGTCACTTCGTCTGAATATTCGGTCGACCTTCCGGCCTGGGTGAAAGCATTCAACGATCAACGCTATGCCGACAAGTACATGGGCAAACCCTGGCAAAGAAGCCTTCCGGAGACGGAATACGGTGCATCAACTCGCGACGATTATCCCTATGAAAAAGCGATAGAAGGTTGGTCGAAACAATTCCCGCACACCATTAGCGGACAGGGCGAGCAATTCTATAATGCATTTGCAATGACGCCCTGGGCCAACCAGATGACCTGCGATTTTGCCAAAGAAGCGCTGGACAAGGAATTCCTCGGACAGCACAACGAGACCGACATGCTTGCTGTAAGCCTGGCGGCCGGGGACTATCTCAACCAGTCTTTCGGTCCCTACAGCCAGGAAGCAGAGGACCTGGTTCTCAAAATGGATCAATCGCTGTCCAGCCTGTTTCAGCAGGTCGATCAGAAAGTCGGTCTCAACAATACCCTGATTGTTTTCACTGCAGCGCACGGCACCATGCCCATTCCTGAGTTTCTCAAAGAACGCCGCATGAACACGGGGAAAATCGATCCCAAATCATTTAAGACCTTGCTCGATTCGGCGCTCGATTCTCAAATCGCACCTGATGATTGGATTGACGAATTTTCTCCACCGAATGTTTACTTAAAACTGGAGACGCTGGAAAAACAAAAAGTGCGCCAGGCTGATTTGGAAGCCGTGGCCGCCAAGCTGGCTAAGTCCATTGCCGGCGTCGGCGACGTGCTTTGCCGCCACCAATTGATTCTCAATCAGGTGCAAAGTGGAGGAAACGCAGAAGCGCAAAGACGCAGCTATTATTGGAACCGCTCCGGCGAACTCTTGATCTATCCAAAACCGGGCTTCGTCTTCGCCCCGGAATCGGCAGGCACAGGCAGCGGCTCGCCGTTTGCATATGACACTCAAATTCCTTTGATTCTGTGCGGCTCATCAATTAGAGCCGGCCGCTACAGCCAGACAGTCAGCCCAATCGACATTGCACCGACAGTGACGAGCATCCTGGGAATTGAAGCGCCCTCATTGTGTGAAGGCTCCGGATTGTCAGACGCCGTAGGACAAGTGATGGGACCACCCAGACCGCGCACGTCAGCGGCGCCGGCGGCTCAGTAAATGTAGGGGCGATGCCGTGCATCGCCCTCTGTTTTCAAACAGGGCGACATCGTCGCTGCGAAAAAAAGGCGCGTGCAACGCGCCGGCTACGAAGAACAAAAAAGGCGCGTGCAACGCGCCGGCTACAAAAAAAATGGGCAACGCGCCGGCTACGGGAGGAAAATGAAATGGCAGAAAAGGAGACGCTCGTTCTTGTTGACGGTAGCTCCCTGGCATTCCGCATGTTCTACGCGCTTTTCTCGATGGGACTGCGCAGTTCGACAGGCGTTCCTACCGGTGCCCTTTATGGGTTTTTCAATGCCATTTTCGACCTGATCGAAAAGCACAATCCTTCCATGCTGGCGGTTGCCTTCGATCGCGAAGAGCCGACATTTCGCAAAGAAGAATATGCAGAGTACAAAGCCCATCGCCTGGAGATGCCGGACGATTTGGCCAAGCAGTGGCCGCTCATAAAAGAAGGCGTCCAGATGCTGGGCCTTCCTTTATATGAACTGCCCGGCTTCGAGGCTGACGACGTCATCGGCACAGTCGCCAAAGATGCAGAAAGGCGAGGCA
Source organism: uncultured Candidatus Obscuribacterales bacterium (assembly GCA_964531315.1). Classification (GTDB taxonomy): domain Bacteria; phylum Cyanobacteriota; class Vampirovibrionia; order Obscuribacterales; family Obscuribacteraceae; genus QKMZ01. The sequence goes on from CAZHEZ010000007.1 coordinate 12,418, forward strand.
TTCAAGTCGACATTTTGACCGGCGACAAAGATGCATTTCAGCTGGTTTCCGACGTTGACGGCGATGTTCAAGTATTAATGCCGCCGGCGCGCGGTGGCGGACTAGTCGTATACAGGCGAGCCGAAGTCTTTGAGAAAATGGGTGTCTGGCCCGAGCAAATCATCGACTACAAAGCACTTTGCGGCGACTCATCCGACAATATTCCCGGCGTCAAAGGCATAGGGCCAAAGACCGCCGTCGAACTGCTTACGCAATACAAAACGCTGGACGGCATTTACGAGCACATTGAAGAACTGAAATCCAAATCGGTAAAGACAAAGCTGACAGAAGGCAAAGAGATCGCCTACAAGAGCCAGATGCTGGCTACTATCAAACTCGATGTCCCCCTGGAATTTGACTTTGCCCACTGCCGGCTGGCATCGCTCGATACCAGCAAAGCAACGGAATACTTTCAAGGACTGGGCATCAAGTCAATCGTCAACCGCCTGCCCAAGGTGCTCAGTCGCATCTCCGGTGCAGAAGTTGGCGGGCAAGTCTCCGAGATTTCATCTTTGGCTGTGGTCTCCGTTGAAATAGATTCAACAGTTTCTGTCGGTGCTTCTGTGGGTTCAGAAACACCCGCACTGGGCTCAGGCGGCAGCCGGCAGCTGGGCTTATTTGAATCAATGGAGAGTCCGCCATCACTCGGCTTACCTTCCTTTGCCTCAAGGAGTTTCGAGCCACCCTCACCGCAAATAATCACTACTGGAGAGGAATTGGACAAGCTCATTGAAGAGTTGTCGAAGCAGCAGGCTCTCTCTGTGGATTTGGAAACCAGCGGTCTGGAATCCTTGGATACAAATATCGTCGGATATGCACTGGCCTGGGGCACCGGCATCAACTTCAAGGAAGGCCGGTTTTCGCTTGCCGATAAGACTGAATCAAACGGCGCCGGAGTGAAGACCGCATACATTCCGGTTGGTCACTCCGGAATTTTGACCCAGCAACAGCTCGATCCTGAACTTGTAGCTCAGCGTCTGAAGCCGGTCCTGGAAAATCCGGACATTGGAAAAATCGCCCAGAATGCCAAATTCGAAATGAATGTGCTCTCGCTTTACGGCATCAAATTCGGACCGGTCGCCTTTGATCCGATGATCGCCAGCTATATCCTCAACCCTGATGATAAGCATGGTCTGAAGGATCAAGTCTCACGGGTGTTCAATTACGAAATGGTGCGCATTGCCGAGCTGATTGGCACCGGCAAGAAGCAAGTGACCATGGAAATGGTGCAAATCGATAAAGCCGCCCCATATGCTGCCGATGATGCTCGCATGACTCTTGAATTGACGCGCACATACCTGCCTCTCATGGATAAAGAACAACAGTTCATTCTCAATGATGTGGAGCTGCCACTGTCGGCGGTTCTGGCCGAAATGGAGCAAAATGGTATCGCCCTTGATACTCCGTACCTGAAGAAACTGTCTGTGGAGCTATCTACAGACATTGCTCGACTGGAATCAGAGATCTACGAATTGGCCGGACATTCTTTCAATATCAATTCGACCCAACAGCTGCAGAAAGTTCTCTTTGAAGATCTGGGACTGAAATCGCAAGGAAAGACGACCAAAAAAACAGGTCTGTCTACAGATGCTGCCGCCCTGGAAGCTCTCAAAGGAGAGCATGTCATCATCCCGAAACTGCTTGAATACAGGCATTTATCCAAATTGCGCTCTACTTATGTCGACAGCCTGACAAAACTTGTCAGCACAAGAGACAACCGCCTCCATGGAACCTTCAATCAAACAGTCGCGGCAACAGGAAGACTTTCCAGCACCAATCCCAATCTGCAGAATATTCCCATTCGCACCGAAATCGGCAGTCGCATCAGGCGCGCCTTCATCCCCGAAAAGTCCGACTGGACCATAATGTCCGCCGACTACTCGCAAATAGAATTGCGCATGCTCGCCCATATGGCCGAAGACCCAACTCTGATCGATGCATTCTCAAAAAATCAGGACATTCACCAGCGCACGGCCAAAGAAATCTTTGATGTTCCTCTGGAAGAAGTGACCAAAGAAATGCGCGCCATCGGCAAGACCATGAACTTCGCCCTTGTCTATCAGCAGGGCGATTACCGCACCGGCATTGACTTAGGCGTCTCTACTGCCGAAGCGAAAAAATTCCGCGAAAAATATTTCAACACCTATCCCAATGTGATGAAATTAGTCAGCGAAACATTGGATACTGCACGCGAGAAAAATTATGTCGAGACCATTTACGGTCGCCGCAGATATTTCCGTTATCTCAATGACAGAAATTCCATGATCAGGCAAGCTGATGAAAGAGCCGCTTTCAATGCGCCTCTTCAGGGCAGCGCCGCCGACTTGATGAAGCTGGCGATGATTCGTCTAAGCAAAGAACTGAAAGAAAATAACATGAAAACTAAGATCGTTTTGCAAGTGCATGACGAACTTGTGCTGGAAGTTCCCAACGAAGAATTGGAACTGGCCAAGCAAGTAGTCACTCAATCTATGGAATACGGACAGCCGCTCAAAGTGCCGCTGGTCGTAGATATTGGCGTCGGACCGAACTGGATGGAAGCGAAGTAGAACCAACTCTGACTTTGATGTAAATGACGTTCTACGCAAACATAGAGAAGTACATAGCAGAACATCTGTCATTGCTCGACAGCTTCGCAAAACCGAAGGACAGTGCTGTTTTCAAAACGTCCTTCCTCAAGGAAGATTCACTGCTTGGGCTGTATATGAATGCTGAGGATGACTACGTACTGGTTACGGGGTCCAAAGTGCACCGGCTCAAAGGCGAAAAGGTTCGCAGTCTGGCGTACGGCGAGATGCGTGAGGTCGATCTGCCCAAAGATCCTGCCCAACGAGCTCTGTACGTGCACATGAAGGGCGGTGACACTTTTCTTTTACCAATTTCCAATGATACAGGCGAAATCCCAGACTACTTTGCTTTTAGAGACTTCCTGGTCGCGATAATCTACGCTCCTCACTTTAGCGAAAACCCCGAGGACATTGAGAAAATAAACAATCGCGAGGATTTGGAGCAGTTTCTTGAATACCAGGGCAATTTCGACACTTACTCGGACCTTACAGCGGGTTTATCTGATGGATTCCCCCAAGCCTGGCAATTAGATTTATTCAAGATCGACCGCAATTTGCTCGACAGACCGGACGTCTGGAGGCTTTTAGCTCTATTTTTGAGCCGCTCTTTTGAAGTTCCGTTTCAAGGTTTCCAAGCCGAACCTCCCGCTTCCCGGGACCCTTACGATATTATGAGAGCTATCGAAATAGGAAAACCCGAGATGCCATACGACGACGATGACGATGATGATGAGAAGGAACTGCCACCTCTGGCCGAGGTCGAAGTCGACAGCCTCGAAATTCCTACTGAAATCCTCAATGCCCTGAGCGAAGAAGCCGCCAATCTAGTGGACTTCGCCATCGAAGACTGCAACCATCGCATGCTCACCGATGCAGGACTGCTTCTGGCACTGGTCGCCTTTGACGGCAAGCTGGCCAGCATGATTCTCGAGCGCAAAGACCTGACCGTCGGCGCCATCCGCAAAGACATCGGACTGCGCATGGGCAAAAGGCGCACCTATTTCTCCAACCTCGTGCGCTCCAATGCTTCCGCCATCAAAATCATGGAAAAAGCAAAAGAAATGAGCGCAGAGAAGAAGAGCAAGCAAATTACGCCCGAGATCATCCTCTATGCCATGCACGACTCAAACGATGCCTGGGTTAATTTGGTCCTTTCGAGCTTCCAAAAGAGCTGGTAGGTCCAGCTTCCAGACATGTAGCCGGCGCGGTGCTCGCGCCGTTTGGTGATAAGGGGCGGGGAACGCGCCGGCGCAGCAAAGACGGCGGGCAGGAAAAGAGCAAAAATCGGGCTAACTATGGCC
>CAZHEZ010000007.1:16334-83467 GCA_964531315.1 uncultured Candidatus Obscuribacterales bacterium
GTACCTGCTCCCTCCCTTGTCGCCGGCGTTTTCCCCGCGCTTTTTTTTGATCGGGCGCGTCAACCGCGCCGGCTACGAAAAGAAGGCTGACATGAAAAGAGCTAACTTCGTCAAAAGATGCGCCATGGCAATGGCTGCCTGCACGCTTCTATCCAGCAATAATTCAATCTCGGCCAGAAACGCCCCCAACTGGGGCGGCAATCCGAAGGCGGAAGTGCAATACGCGCCCGAACGCAAGGTAGACATTGAGCACCTCGCCCTGGATGTTACGCCTGATTTTGAAACTCGCACAGTCAAAGGACAAATCACTTTTACTTTCAGCCCGATTGCAAAACCACTGAAAGAGCTGAAATTGGACGGCATCGATTTACAGGTCGAGGACGTCAGCTGCACCAGTCCTGTCGCCAACTATGAGTGCACGGACAAGGATATTACCGTCGCTTTCTCGCCGCCGATTGCTGTGGGAAGCCAGACGAAATTGACGATTAAATATTCGGCGCAACCGCATTCAGGTTTATATTTCCGCGTCCCTTCCAACGGCTACAAACCAGAGCAGATGCACATCTTCACCCAGGGGGAAATGATTGAAGCCAGGCACTGGTTTCCTTGCTACGACTATCCCAATGAGAAATTCACCTCCGAGATCACTTGTCGCGTCCCTGAAGGATTGATTGTCATATCAAACGGCAAAAGAATTTCAGAGCAAAAGGACCCACAAACCAATCTTGTCGCCTACAAATGGCTCCAGGACAAGCCCCACGTCAACTATCTGATCACGCTTGTAGCCGGTAAGTTTGAAAAATTGGAAGACAAATACCGCGACATTCCACTCGAGTTTTATTATCTCGATCCGGAAAAACCGCAAGCGGAATTGGCCTTCAAAGACACAAAAAATATGGTGCAGTTTTTCGAGAAAGCAACAGGTATCGATTATCCATGGGCTAAATATGGACAGGTAGTAGTGCAGGGCTTCTACCCCAGCGGTATGGAAAACACTTCCCTTACTACACTCAACGATTTCATTTTGCAGAGCGGCGAAGAGGAAAACGCGAACATCCCCGGTCAGTTCACATCTGAAGAAATTGTCGCGCACGAGCTGGCCCATCAATGGTGGGGCGACCTGGTTACTTGCAAGGATTGGAGCAATTCCTGGCTGAATGAAGGCTTCGCCACTTACTTTGCCACACTCTACCTGGGCGACAAGTACGGAAAAGACCGACTGTCATATGACTTCAACAAAATGCGATCCAGTATTTTCGAACACAAACAAGACTGGCGCCCGATTGTAAACCGGAGATACGAAGACCCCTGGGAACAATTCGATCATAGAGCCTATGAAAAGGCAGCCTGGGTCATTCATATGTTACAAGCTGAACTGGGCGAGGAGCTGTTCCATAAGGTGATCAAAACCTACCTGGAGCGCTTCAAATATCAAACTGTTGTAACCAGCGATTTGGAATCGGTCGTCGAAGAAGTATCAGGGCAAAATTTCGATCGCTTCTTCGATCAATGGCTCTTTCAGCCTGGTTTTCCAGAGCTTTCCGTCAACTATACCTGGGACGATGCGAGCAAACTTGCCAAAATAAGCGTTTCTCAAAATCAAAAAACAATAGATCCGAAAAACAATAGCAACCATTCAACCGGCGATAAAGACGAGAACTCCGAGCCATTGATCTATCATTTCCCGCTCACTGTGCGATTTAAGATGAAAGGTGAAACGGTAGAAAAACAGTTCGATATCAAGCAAAAGAGCGAAGATTTTTACGTCTCACTGAAACAGCCGCCCGGCTCAGTCGAAGTCGATCCGAATATTGAGCTGCTTGCAAACATAGACTTCGCCGTGCCCTCATCGATGCTCTACAAGCAATTGACGGACAAGACCGACACAATGGGACGCGTCATCGCCGCCGAGAAACTTGAGAAAATGCGTGACGATGCCACGATCGCCAAACTAAAAGCGGCGCTGCAAACAGACAGCTTTTACGGAGTGCGAATCACGGTAGCAGAGAGCCTGCGCAAGATTCACAACGACAACGCGATGGAAGCGTTGATTGAATCGACGAATCAGACAGATGCGCGGGTTCGCCTGGAAGTGCTGAAGGACATTGGCAAATACTTTCACCCGCGCGCAAAAGAAGCTCTTATAGCCAGCCTCAAAAACGAAAAGAACCCGCGCATAATCGCTCAGGCGGTAAAAGGCCTGGGCCCTTATCACGACCCCGCAGTAAAGGAATTGATCGACAAATACCTTTCTGTGGACTCTTATCACAACATCATCGCAGACGGAGCAGTAGAGGCAATTCACCAGCAAGACGATCCATCTTATATCGCTAAATTGCTGGAAAAAATCAAGGATAACCCGGACGCCTTCAGCAACTATACATTTCAAAGCGCGCTGGAAGCACTGGCCTATATCGACCGCAACGAGAAAAATCGCGACCAGGTCAGAGATTTTCTCTGCAGTTATCTCCCAGGCAGACGCGATACCTATAAAGCCCCGGCCATTCGTGCCCTGGGAACACTGGAAGATCCCAAGGCAATTGCAATTCTGGAGACATTCTCAACTGCAACCAAAGATACTTCATTGCAAAAGGAGTCGGAATGGGCAATTAACAATTTGCGATGGAACAACAAACCACACGATAACTTGAAGGATTTGAGAGCCGAAGTAATCGATCTACAGAAAAGCAATCGCGAGCTGAAGAAAGAATTGGAAGACCTCAAATCGAAAGTAAAGGCGTTAAATCCAGTCAAACCACCATCTACGGCAGTAAAGGCTGAGCGGCTGAAAACAAAATCAAAATGACAGAAGAGAAATCACCTAGCGATGGCAGCGAAAATGCGGAAATCGCCAACTCTGCAACAACGGAATCATCTCCGGCATCCAGCCGCATGGATATCGTTGCCAAAACCGATCTGCGCACTGAATTTCAAGTTCCCAACCTGATTGACGATGAGCTCACCAAGCAACTTATCGCACGAGGAGCAGGCGATTGGCCGGCCAGCTTCGCACTTAAATTCTTCTGGGTCATGGCTTTCTTGACACCGCCAATGATTTTGAGTGCATTTTTCGGCGCTTCCTTTTTTGCCACCTTCTTTGCCGTCTTGTTTTTCGCCTGGCTGGTGGGAACACTGATGGCCAGACAGGTTACCATCGCCATGAAAAATCGCCACTATGCCAAAGTGGTGCGTTTGCTGCCGCGCACACTTTTCTGGACAACAATGTGGTTTCCCTATACTTACAATTCACATCTGGCCGCATCCGACGGCTTTGTCCGCTTGCTGATGCTGGAAGGGCGCTTTGTAGAGTTTCAAGCAGTGACGCTCTACAGCTGGGGATTGATAGAGCCGCAAGCCAGTCGCAGGCAGAAATCGCCGCGCAACTGGGGTGTGGCAAACAACCTGGCAGTGGCGCTGCTCAGTCAATGGAAATTCGAAGAAGCAGCAGAGGTCTTTCGAGATCTCTTGAAGCGTCCAGCCGACAAAAGAGCAGAAGCGATTCTCTTGAACAACCTGGCTCTGTGCCTGGTTCGAAGCGGTGAATTGGACGAGGCCGATAAGGCGCTTACGGAAGCGGAGAAGAAAGCTTCACCCAGAGTGCGGGCATTCCTTGGCTGGAGGGTAGACTACATCAGAGCGTCGATAGAAGCGGAAAGAGGCAAACTTACCGAGGCCGAAGAGGGCGTGGAAAGAGCGCGTCAAAACGCTATCAAATACAAAGACAATCTTGAATGCCAGCCCCGCTGCGATGCGTTGATGGGACTGATTCGCGCCAGGCAGGGTCGTATTGAAGAAGCGGAGTTGTATTACAAAAACGCCATCGAGGCGATGGCCGCTGCCAACAATCCTTCTTATATTGCGCTGGCGGTCTACACCCTGGAATTTGCGGCGCTTCTCGAGTCACAGGGAAAATCGGATCTGGCCGGTGCAGAGCGCCAGAAAGCTTATCAATTCCGCGATCTTAATCTGCTCAATGAGATGAAAGCGGTGGATGCAATCAAGGCACGCTTAAACAACAAAAAACCAATCATAGTACCGATGGGATTGTGCAATTTGTCGGAAAGGGATGTCTATCTGGAAGCGATTCCGGACTTCGCAATGCCCGCTGAAGACGAGTTGGCCAAGCTTTTGGAAACAAACGACAATTCTGGTATCAGCAAGCCGGAAAGCTCGGCTTCTGGGGAGTCAACCTGAACCGTCTGAGTAAATGCGAACAGTCCAGATCTAAAAGGGGGCACAAATGGGATCGGAAAAAGAGTTGAATTGCTTGCGTTGCCAGAACACCATGGAAAGGGGATACATTCTCGATCACGGCATGGGTTACTTTCAAAGCACATGGGTGCAGGGAAAACCGGAGTTGGAACTGCTTGCGAGTTCTACAAGCTCACAACATACGAACCAGCTGAAGAACATCGCTGGATTGACAGGGAAATACAAGGTCAGCATTAGCAAAGTAGATACATATCGCTGCACCAAATGCGGTTATCTTGAGTCATATGCAACCATGCCGCCGGCTGTAAATTTCAAAGACTAAACGTTCTTTGAGGATCCGACATGCTGATCGATATATAGAGAAAGACATAGACATGCTGGATCTTGACCGACCGTGCGTTGTATAAAAAAACGACATGTACAACAGTTTCAAAATACTGTGTAAGCCCCTATTGCAAACCAATGCGCTACCTGATTCGCACTAGCCTCCTCTGTTCAATCACGCTTTTCTGCGTCGCCGTCCCGCGCGCAGCCTTCTGCCAAATCGATGTGAAGCAAAAAATCGAGCTATTAGACAGATATGGCTTCCAGCTTGGACATTATCGCAATTTTGAAGCGTCGAGGAAAACCTACGGTGAAGCAATTGATTTAGCAAACAAAACTTATGGACCAAACTCACCGACAGAGGCGCATTTATATACATGGCTGGCTCAGTCCGTTAGTGACTCCGGCGACAATGAGAAGGCGCTGGAATGCTTCGAATACGCTCGAAAGATATACGCGTCCAAGGGGTCAAACTTGCCTTTGTTCGACACCTATGAATACGCTCAATCTCTAAGAATGTACGCCGATACTTTCAAAAAACTGAACAAATACGATCGAGCAGATGCACTTGCTCAAGAGTCGAAAATGATCAGCAATTTACTGCCCCCGGACACCGAAAAAAACTATTTAATCAGTATTAGAAGACCCTATGGTATTACGGTTCCATGCTGCTTTGCCATGTGCGATATTCCGGCTGGGCAAATAATCGAACGCGATATGGTTTTCGATTGGATGATCCAAAAGACTAGCTACCCTTCCGGCGCCATCGATCATGCCAGCGTTGTGATCGGCAAAAAAGCGCTAAAGCCAATTAAACGGTTTAGTCCAATAACTCAGATCTGTGTTTTTCAATAGTTCAATCTTTCATCGCGTTGAAGCTAATGCGATTGCCGAATGGATCGACCACATCGAAAACCAATTCGGACCAGGGTAAGCTTTCAAGCCCCGGTTTCATATATTTGTAGTCTTTTGCAATCAGTTCGGCGTGGTAGCTTTCCACTTCCTGCCGGTCCATGGCCACGAAGATTCGGGAGCCGGGACAGCAGTCTGCGTAATGTTCAGACAGGTGAATTATCAAACCACCGCGCGAAATCTGCATGTAGATTGGCGTTTCTTCCGGTTTGTCTTCCCAGTCGACTTTAAAACCGAGCCAGTCGATGTAAAACTCTCTGGCTTTGTCTTCGTCGAAGATACGAAAAATGGGAATACTGCGTTTGATTTGCATGGAGACTAGTTGTTAGATATTACGGCGCGGAAGCGAACGTCGCCGTTTGCCACCTTCTCGTATGCCTTGTTGATGTCTTTGAGTGCGAACGTTTCCGCCATCACTTTTACTTTTCCGCGCGCAGCAAAGTCGAGAGCTTCGTACAGCATCTCGGTTCCGTTTTGAAGAGAACCGATAATGCGGGCGCGTTTGAAGAGAAGTTCGCCAGCTGTGAAAGTAAGCGGTTCGTTGAAGAAGCCCATAATCACAAGGCGTCCATCGTTTCTCAACCCTTTGAATGCGTCCAGCGTTTGCTTGCAAGAATTGCTCGTTGCCAGTATCACATCGGCACCGCCGAGTTTTTCCAACTCAGCGCCATCTGCTGCAACATGATCCGCGCCCAGCTCAAGCGCCAGTTTTTTCTTGTCTGCCGAATGAGTAACTGCGATCGTGTCAAACCCGCAGGCGCGGGAGTATTGAACGCCTAAATGGCCAAGTCCGCCTATGCCGACGACAGCAACTCTTTCGTGTGGCTTCGGCTCGGCAATACGCAGTCCGCTGTACACCGTATAGCCTGCACAGAAAATCGGCGCGGCTTGTTCGTAAGATAATCCATCAGGAATGAGCATTGTGCCTTCAGCATAGGCAACCATCAATTCGGCATGACCGCCGTTGATAGAGCCGCTTGTGCCAATGCGCGCCGGACAAAAGGCATTGCGCTCCCGCATGCACCACTCGCAACGTCCGCAAGCATGTTGAACCCAGGGCACACCGACGCGGTCGCCAACCTTTCGCTTGGTCACACCTTCGCCTAAAGCGACAATTTCACCAACCGGCTCGTGCCCGAGAATGACGGGAAATGAGCCGGGTATCTCGCCCTTGGTCTGATGCACATCTGTGTAACAGACGCCGCTGGCATGAATTCGAATCAAGACTTGATTGACGCCAGGTTTCGGATCGTCAACTTCTTTGAGTTCCCACTTGGCGCCCTTGGCTGGTACTACAGCAGCTTTCATGATGCTTGCTCCACTGCCACCGGAAGTTCCGATGCATGCTTGCTCTTTGCCATGTTGCTGTGCTTGATGCCATAGAAGAAATAAATGAGCAAACCGACCGGGCAGGTGATGGAATAAACAGTCAGCACAAGCGGGCTGAGTTTCGATGCCAATATGGCGCAGCCTACCGCTCCGGCAATCGCCAGGACTGGATTGACCAGCTTGAGCCTGAAGGCGCCAACGCAAACGAAAACGAATGCAACCAGCGTACCCAAAACCATCATGTCGGCAATATCGCCGAACGGTATAAAACCTGCGGTTATAGCGACCAGGATGCCATTTATCAAAATGCCAACCGTGGGATTGCCCTTTTTGGTTTTGGCAAAAACAGGCGGAAGCAAGCCGTCTTCAGCCATGTTTCTGAAGATTCTCGGACCACCCATGCAAAGCACAAGCAGCACATTGAAGATGCCGAGCACGGCACCGATGGCGATGAACTTACCGGTCCAGGTTTCACCTGCGGCCGCAAGCAAATTGGCCAGAGGTGCGGCCGCTTCGGAACCGACAAAGAGAGAGTTCTCCTTGCCGTCAATGAAGCAAGGCGCCAATCCGGTTGCCACTGCCATCACTGCCACATAGAGAAAAACAACGATGCCGACGCAGTAGCATGTCGCTAATCTTGTGTCTTTTAAACTCTTCGATTCGCGAGCGAATGTATAAAGCGCGTCGAAGCCGACATATGGGAACACCGCTAATGCAGCGCCTTGCAAGACACCATTCCAGCCTTTAGGCATAAAATCGGCCCAGTTGGCGGGATTGATGTGCCTGATACCGGCCGCCATGAACATGACCAAAAGAACCATTTTGAGAATGACAAGACAAAAATTGAGTTTTGCAGATTTGCTGACGCCGCCAAAAATCAAGATCACTGTCACCACAGCAATCACGCCCATGGCCACGACATTGACACCAAAGTGATGCACGCCGTCCACCACGCTCGGTCCGGAGAGCACCTGCGGCAAACTAAAACCAGTTGCTTTCTTCAGGTACTCGCCCCAGGCGATGGCAACAGCCGACGATCCGAAGCTATATTCCATGAACAGTCCGAATGCCACAACCCAGGCAAAAACTTCGCCAATTGAATGGTAGACATAACTGTAAGCAGACACTCCCTTAGGCACTACTCGCGCGAATTTCTCGTAGCAGACAGCCACCGCCATGATAATCAAACCGGTAATCAGGAATGACAAAATTCCGGCAGGTCCGGCTTTTCGCGCAATCATACCGGGCATAGCAAAGATCCCAGCGCCGATCGTGGCACCTATTCCCAGGGCAGTGAGCATAAGCCAACCCAGGTGCTTGGGTGTGCTGTCGACGGCATCGGAATTGGCCGGTGCTCGTCTCATCATGGTTGTCATTAAGGACATATTGAACCTGCAAAAGTCATTTAGCGACGGTGATCACACGGGATGCCGATATTTGGGCGTTTTGCGCCCATGATTGGTTGAACGAACTGGATTCCGAGAGACCGGATATTGAACAACTCAGAGAATACAAACAATTGTTTGATTTGGCCTGAGCTGAATCTCGGAAATGCTAGCATAGCGAACACTCGTAAGAGAAACGCGCTTGAGTGGCGCGGGCAGTTGTATCGAGAGGTCCATTGAAATGAAGGTCCAAAGAGCAGCAGTGATCGGCGCTGGAGCAATGGGCTCCGGTATTGCCCAGGTCTTGAGCCAATCAGGCATCCAGGTGATTCTGAAAGACGTCAAGCAAGAATTCGTCGACAGAGGTCTTGCCAACATCAAAAGAATGTATGACTCCAGGGTCAAGAAACAGACGCTCACGCAAGAAGAAGCAGACGAGCTCTTCGGACTAGTAAAGGGTTCGACAGACTACGAAGGCTTCAACAACGTCGACATCGTCATTGAAGCCGCGCTTGAAGAAATCGGCGTTAAGCTAGCCATCTTCAAAGAAATCGACGAAATCTGCCCATCGCGCGCCATCCTGGCCTCCAACACCTCCGCCCTTTCGATTTCCGAAATCGCCTCTGCCACGCGCCGGGCCGACAAAGTGGTCGGCATGCACTTCTTCAATCCGGCTCAATTCATGAAGCTTGTAGAAGTAATTCCTGGCGTCAAAACATCGCAAGACACGGTTAAGACAGCCATCGAGCTTTGCCGCGACATGGGCAAAGTGCCGGTCGAAGTCAAAGAATGCCCCGGTTTTCTTGTTAACCGCCTGCTTTTCCCGTACATGAACGAAGCGCTCTGGGCGCTCACCGAAGGCGCCGGCTCACCGCAAGAAATCGACGAAGCGGTGGAAGCATTCGGTTTGCCGATGGGTCCTTTTACACTTTTCGACATGACGGGCATCGACATTTGCGCGCATGTCAACGAGTTCCTATATAAAGAATATGGTCCTCGCTTCACACCATCCCCCTTGCTCAAGCACCTGATCAAAGGCGGATTCCTCGGTCAAAAATCGGGTGCCGGTTTCTTCGTGCACGAAAAGGGCGCCATTCCGAAAAAAGGCGAGCCGAAAAAGGTCAATCCCGAACTGGCAAAACTAATTGAAGCCGCCAAGAAAGATGCCAAAACGGACGCTAAGGCGAGCAAGAAATTCGAAGCATTTCGTGTGCTTCTGCCGATGTTCAACGAAGCTGTCTACGCTTTGCAAGAGAACGTCATCGAACCTGCCGACGTGGATGTCGCTATGGAATACGGATGCGGTCTCACGCGCGGTCTGTTAACCATTGCAGAAGAAAAAGGTCTCAATTGGTGCCTCGATGAATTGGACGGTTACCATAAAGATCTGGGCGAGCGCTTCCGCGCATCATGGCTCTTGCGCAAACTGGTTCGCGCCGGCGTCCATGATTTCTCGAAATTGGAAAAACAACCGGTAGCAGCCCGCTAGGCTGGCTGGATTTCGCGAAAGGCATTTATGCTGAAGTGGGTCGCAACCTTTTTACTGATCTGGTTTCTCTATCACATAAGAGAAATCTTTCCACCGTTTGTCATTGGCGGCATCTTCGCCTATTTAATCTTGCCTCTGGTGCGCTACGTGCACAAAGAAGCAAATATTCCGATGAAAGCGGCAGTTCTGGCAATTTATGTCGGAATAGCAGGAATCATTTTTGCGCTCTGCTGGTTTTTTGGTCCGATGCTGGTCGATCAGATGACCAATCTTTGGACCCAAAAACAAGAACTGGCCAATAATTTTGTCGCCTCGGCCAAGCAATCCTTTGGCTGGCAACTGCCGGACGGGGCAGCCGATCAGGCGGTGAGAAACCTGGAAGACACCTTCGGCAAAAAATTCGTGACCGGCATCGAGATCTTTTCTAAGAGCATGCTGGGAATATTGGTCTGCGTTGTCTCGTCTATTTATTTCATTATCGACAGCCATCGCATCGGCCAGTTCTTTCTGCGCTTTGTGCCTGAAGATCAGCGGCAATTCGTCACCAATATCACACAGCAGACAAACGTGATGCTGAGCAAGTATGTGCGCGGGCAGCTATTGCTGATTACGATCATGGCCATTGTTGCCTGGATATTTCTGCATTTTATTTTTAAACTCAAATACGCGCTCGTAATTGCCATTGCCAGCGGCTTCTTGGAAATTATCCCGGTATTGGGGCCGATCATCGCCACGGGCACCGCCACCATAGTCGGTGTCGCGCAGCACGGCATGGATGTGGCACTGGGCATCATCATCTGCTACACACTGGCACGCTGGACAGAAGACTACATTATCATTCCAAGGATCATTGGGCATGCTGTAGAGCTGCATCCGCTTATCGTTATCTTCGCTGTTTTATGCGGAGAGGTGATGGCCGGAGCTCTCGGCATGCTGATAGCGATTCCGGTTGCCGCCAGCATAAAATTGGTCGTCGACTTCCTCTATCCGCCCCTGGATGCAGCGCCGCATACACCTGGGGCAGAACCTCAGAAAAATGTCGTTGAATCCACAGCAGCGCCGCAGCAAGATCACAGTTAAGCTTCGAAGGAAGCATAAAAGCCAACCCGTGCTTAATTACTGGTTTGGCGTGGACGCGTGCGCAGGCGGCGCAGCTTTCTGAGGAGCACCTTGCAACGTTGCCGCTTCTTCAGCAGTGGGCTTTAGATATTCCAGGCCACCATCCAACCAATCAAGGTAGATAAAGCTTCCGATTGTCACTGCATAGGCAAGCATTCCGCACATCAGATACTGCGCTTTCAGTTTCTTAGCTCGCAAAAGATACATGTACGCGGTTCCCGAAATCACCGCCACGATCCCGGTCAATACCGTCCCATTATCAAGATTCCACTTCGTGCAGCCGACGCCGAAGGCGACAGGAATACAGCTTTGAAAGACAAGCGCGCCGGTGATGTTTCCCAGAGCAAGTGTGTCCTTGCCTTGCCGCGCCCAGAGTATGCTGTTGATTTTTTCCGGCAATTCTGTAGCAATCGGAGTAATGATCAAAGACAGCACAATCACCGGCAGGCCCAAGTATCGAGCCAAATCATCGACATGATCGACAAAGAGAAAAGCACCGCCGATGATACCGGCAAGGCCCAGGATTATCTGCGGAATAATCAATCGCAGTTTGTCGGAACCGCACTTGAAGAGGCGATCCAAAAACAAATGTTCCGGCGCTTCTCCCACTTCTCCTTCGTGCTGGAAACACTTCCAGAGGTAGACCGGGTAAAAGAGCAACAAGACAATCGAAATTACATAACGGACATACACATAAGGCGAAGCCAAAACCGCCAACATGGCTAGTGTATAGGCCGCTGTAAAGAATCTGAGGTCGCGAGCAATGACAACATTATTGAGCGCCAATTCGCTCGTTCGCGAACCGCCTCTGGAGCACAGAATTACGGTCAAACCGCAAAGTCCCAGGGTGAGGGTGCTCAGCATAAAGGGTGCGCCGGCGATGGCACCAATGCCGACTGATTCTCCGTTTTTATGCCCGAAAAAGATAACTGCCACAAAAGGAATCAGGGTTTCCGGAAGCGCCGTACCGACTGCTGCCAGAACGCTGCCGACAACGCCTTCGCTCAGCTGAAGCCGTTGGCCCAACCATTCGATTCCATTTGTAAAGAGCTCAGCTGCAAGAACTATGATTACTAATCCAGCTAATATGAGCCCGACTTGGACAAGCATTTTTATCTCTGTTTCTATCTATATAGATTAACTGAAGATAGCAGAAATATAGAGCCCATGCTTGGTTCAAGCCGCTTTCACGACTCTGTCAGGCGGTTGAATTGCCATGCAGTTGGGCTCTTTGCCTGAAAACAAATTGCTCCCTGCCGCCAAATTTTGTTACTTGCCTCTCATCTGGAAAGGCATGCGAAAGAAAAGACAGGCTGAATTATCGGCCGGTCTAGTCAGCTTCAAAATTGCGGTTTTTTTGTGAACTGGTGCGGGATTTGTGATAATTTGGCTCGATAGAAACGAAATGAAGGGCTGAAACCCCACAAATTCAGAGGCTTTTCTCATGATCACGATCAAAGATGTAGAGCATGTAGCCAAACTGGCGCGGCTGGAGCTGACGCCAGCGGAAAAGACCCTCTTTGCCGAGCAACTCTCCAAAATCATTGACGCCTTTGACGAATTGAAGACGGTGCCGACCGACGGTGTCGAACCTCTCAGTCATGCGTTGCCGATCCCGAATGCCTTCAGAGAAGACGAAGTTGTAACGCCGCCTGGACATGAATCTCTGCTAAAGAATGCTCCCGATCGGGAAGGGAATTTTTTCAAGGTTCCCAAGATTCAAGATTAGAGGCGCGACCGGATGACAAGAAGGGGCGGGCGTTTCCAACCATCTTCTTGAGGATCCCAATGCCTATGATCAAGATAGACAAAGGGTAGACTGAAGACCGGATCCGTATAGACTGAGAGAAAACCTCAAAGATTGGCGGCCAGACGGGCTGGAGATCGCTTATATTTATGGAGAGGGTTGGACGAGAGGTCCCCGGCAAAGATCCGGCGAGATATTCAGCAACTATATAGGGAGGCGCAATGAACACCAGGTATGTCTTTGTTACTGGTGGTGTCGTCTCTTCATTAGGAAAGGGAATCATAGCTGCCTCGCTGGGACGACTGCTGAGAGCTCGCGGAATTACTACCACTATCGTCAAACTTGACCCTTACCTCAACGTCGACCCCGGAACCATGAGCCCCTACCAGCACGGCGAGGTGTTCGTCACTGAAGACGGCGCCGAGACCGACCTGGATCTTGGACATTACGAGCGCTTTATCGACCTTGACCTGGGCCGGATGAACAATGTCACCGCCGGATGGATTTACAAGAGCGTCCTTGAAAAGGAAAGACGAGGAGATTATCTGGGCGGAACAGTGCAGATGATTCCGCATGTCACCAACGAAATCAAAAACTTCGTGCGCAAAGCCGCCCAAACGTCGCAAGCAGAAGTAGTCATTGTCGAAGTAGGCGGAACCGTCGGCGATATCGAAAGCTTGATTTTCCTGGAAGCTATAAGACAACTGCGCAAAGACGTCGGTCGCGACAATGTTTGCTACATCCACGTGACGATGATTCCCAATCTGCGCGCCACCAACGAGCTGAAAACCAAGCCCACCCAGCACAGCGTCGACACATTGAGAAGCCGCGGTATTCAGCCTGACATTCTCTGCTGCAGGACAGAGAAAGCGCTGGCCACATCGATCAGAGAAAAACTCTCGCTTTTCACAGACGTAGATCTTGATGCTGTTATTCAATGCCGCGACGTGCAAAACCTCTATGAAGTCCCCCTGTTTATGGAACAGGAAGGTCTTGCTGAGCGAGTCCTGCACAAACTCCACATGCCGAACAATACACCTGACCTGGCCGAATGGAAGGCTTTGTGCGATCGCATCAAACGCCCTAACAGCGATGTCACTGTTGCAATCGTCGGCAAATATGTAATGCTTTCCGACGCCTATATTTCAGTAGTGGAAGCGTTGCGCCATTCCGGCGCAAAACTCGGCACTTCGGTCACCATAAAGTGGGTACTTTCGGAAGATGTCGAAAAGCATGGTGCAGATCCATATTTAAATGATGTCGATGCGATTCTTGTACCGGGCGGATTTGGCGACCGCGGCATCGAAGGCAAAATTATGGCCGGAGAGTATGCTCGCACCAAGAAGATCCCTTACCTTGGATTGTGCCTTGGCATGCAAACTGCAGTTATTGAGTTTGCAAGAAACGCAGCCGATATGACAGGGGCGAATTCGACGGAGTTTGATAAAGACACCAAGTATCCTGTCATTGATTTGATGCCCGATCAGCACAATGTCGTATTGAAGGGCGGCACAATGCGCTTGGGTAAATATCCATGCAATCTCCAGGCCGGCTCGAAAGCGCACAAGGCTTACGGTAAGGTCGAGATTTCAGAACGCCATCGTCATAGGTACGAAGTAAACAACGAATTCCGAGACACCCTTGCCAAAAAAGGTCTGATTTTCTCGGGACTTTCGCCGGACGGCAGGCTCGTGGAAATGATTGAGCTTACGGATCATCCATATTATGTAGCTTGCCAATTCCACCCCGAATTGAAGTCACGACCCGATAATGCACACCCATTGTTCGTGGGATTGGTGGATGCAGCGCTCAAAAGGAGTAGTCACTCGAATGCCGACGGTGCTGCAGCCAAGGGACAGTCTTCATTGATTCAGAAAGGTCACCCAATGGCCGGTCAACACAACTAGTTTTAAAACTGCAGGGCGCTGCCATACTGCGCCCGATTTTGAATCTTCCGCCTGTTTTGTGGGAAATCTTTTTTTCGATTTCCCTGGCAAGCCGGGAACTTTGCCTTTTGCTTCCAGTCCAGAAACTGAGAACAAGGATCGATAACTCGTAAAACTTAGAAATCGGCGTTGGTTTGCATGTGCCATCGCCGATTTCTATTTACTCATTTTCTGCCTTTTCGAAAAGCAAAGCCCCACCGCAGGGTGGGGCTTGTGGTCTGCTTTAACCTATATGGTCACGGACTATAGCTTGGAGCAGAACTCATGAAGTTCTTTTTCCGCCGCTTCCTTGGTTTGCCCATAGCGCTCTTGAATCTTGCCGACAAGCTGGTCTTTCTTGCCTTCAATCATCTTCAAGTCGTCGTCAGTTAGTTTGCCCCATTTGGTTTTGACTTTGCCTTCGAATTGCTTCCAATTTCCTTCTACTTGATCCCAGTTCATGTGTTATCTCCTATTTAGTTACAACCTTTGCTGCATTTTGAGTTTGATTAATACCGCGGACATCTGTCCGTGGCAAACCTAACTAGCGTGTATGCGCTTTTTCTTCGTGGATGCAATTGACGTCTTTAGCATCAAGGTCCTTGAAGATTTTTTCTGCCGCTTTTACTTCGTCTTTATTTTCCGTATGTACGGAAATGAAAATTCTATTCAACTCTTTCATCTTGCCTTCGTACTGTTTTGCTTCAATTTCCGGCATTCCCAGCCCGATCAAGCCGCCGCTCAATCCGCCGACAGCACCGCCGACAGCAGCACCACTCAAGGCTGCCATGATCGGACCGGCAGCGATGAATGCTCCCAGTCCCGGCAATGCCAGTGCCCCCACTCCAGCCAACCAGCCCAGAGCACCACCCAATACCATACCTGCTCCAGCGCCAGTCGATGCGCCTTCTGGAGCTTTGCTGTGCTTTTCATAACCGGCGTCTCTGAAGCCGGTAGTATCAGGCATCAACAATGAAATATCAGAACTTCTGAAACCGGCATTCTTTAGACTGCCGACAATCGAGTCAGCTTGCATCAGATCTTTTACCAAACAAACAACTGCGATAGACATATAAAACCCTCCTCCAGGCTCAGTTCCAGTTACTTGGTGTTAACTTCCAACTCATCCAAAATTTTGGAATCATCAGCAAATTGATTTGCGGCGTCGGCAACTTTCGCCTTTTCAGTTTCGCTATTCACGACCCCCCGTAATGTGACCGTGCCGTTGATGACAATCACTTTTACGTTCTTAGCAGCAATCGAGAGACCTTTATCGCTGATCAGTGCTCTTCTTATCGACTGCACTTTTTCAATGTCCGATTTCTTTGCGGATTGAACTTGCGGAGTTGGCGATTCTTTGCGGGCGTCACCATAATTTCGCGCAGTATTATCCGGTTTTTTCTCTTCCATCTTCTCGAGCTTGGCAATCAGTCTTTTGCGCTCTTTGGTCAACTTGACCGCCTTTCTTGCGGGCAATAATCCTTCGTGCTGGGCGCGAATATCTGCTTCTTTTTTGTCAAGATCGTTCTGATCGGCGCGCAGCTGAACAATAGCCTCATGCGATACCCAGCCGGACTTTTCAGCATTTTCGATGCGATTGTTCAATTCCACGCTGTTATTGGCAAGCACCGGAGCTGCCAACAGCATCAACATTGATGAGAATATAAAACAGGCCCTGGTCTTCATTTTCTTAAAACTCCCTGTCAGTAAAAACGCATGAAAAAATGTCAAATGCGGTTTGATCGTATTTCCATGCTAAGTCGTCACTGGGAGAACGAATTTCGAGGCGAATTCGCCGTTATCGGTCTCACTGCTGGTTGGACAAGGCCGTGTCCGCAACAGTTCCCAAACCGACGTGCACTTAATGATTAGTTGAAAGGAGAGAGTAAAAACGGTGCCCCTGTCGGAAAGCAAAATATTCTTCAAAAAAACTATCCGGCGACGGGAACTAGACACAGGTTTGTCCAGTCCGTCTTAAATTCGTTTCGTATCTGATTTAAGCAATTTTGGAGCGGTCATACATTGAAATCCAAGCAACATTGCCGACCGGGCTGATGCGCTCGCCAGTAATTTCTTCTTCGCGATCTTCAATGTGATGGACAAACTCTTTAAATTGAACTGCCAGCATTCTGCGCATGTCGCTCTTTAATTGGGCAATTGCATATGCTTCTTCCTTAGATTCTGCACCGATTCTCATGATTTTGAACCTCCATCTCCACCTTATATGCTCCAAGACAGCGGTGCATGTGATCATGTTCCTTAACACATATAGGGCAAACCTTATATATGCGACCATGCAAGAATCTCACGGATTGAGCCTTAAGCAGTCTCACCCAAATTCTTGAGCGGCAATGGAATTTGCATGAAGTCGTCTTGCTCGCCGGAGATTTGTTTTGCTTCCAGGTTGCGGTTGGCCGGCCCATCGATCACCTCGCCTGTGCAACTGAATCGCGAGCCATGGGCCGGACAATCCCAGGTTTTTTCAGCCGTATTCCAGCAGACCAGCCCTTTGGCATGTGGGCAGACAGCAGAACACTCTATAACTTGACCATTTTCGTCTTTGTAAACGGCAAAATGACTGAGACCTCTGGCTATGACTGCACCCTGGCCAGGCGGGATTTCGGCTGCGGAAGCAACCTGCGTGCCGGAAAGATACTGTGTGTACTGCTTGACCGAGTTAATATTTTCCCGGACGTATTCCGGCAATGCGGCGACAGTTTTTCGGCTGGGATCGTAAATTTCAATTAGATCATTCTGGCGACCGAGAATTTGATCTCTGATGATCATGGCGCCCAGAGTGCCGTTTGTTATGCCGGATCCGGAGAAACCGGTGGCAACATAGAAATTCTCCGACTGTTCCGGATCCCTGCCGATCAAAGGCAACCCATCAACAGGATCATACACCTGTCCTGACCAGCGGTATTCGATCGGCCCGATAGCCGGCAGCATCAGGCGGGCCCATTCTTCCAGCCGGTCAAAACGCGCGTCATAGTCGGCAATTTGTCCGGCGCGATGATCTTCGCCGCCGATGATCACATAAACTTTGTCATTTTTGTGAGCGCTACGCATGTAATGATAAGGATCCTCTGTATCCATATAAATGCCTGGAGGGACGAGATCCGCGTCGACCTGAGCAGCAATTACATAAGTTCGATAAGCAGCCTGCTTAGTGTGGACGGAAACAAAATCACTGACGGGCGTATGAGTGGCGACAATGACATGTTCGGCCGTGATTTTGCGCTCGTTTGCTGTTGTCAGCTCCGCCGGTTTTCCTTTTTCAATGCCTGAAATGTGCGTATCGCAGTGAATGCGCCCGCCCAACTCGCTGAAGCGCGCTACCAGTCCATACAGGTATTTGAGCACGTCAAATTGCGCTTGATGATTGAGCATCAAATAAGGGATCTCTCTGTGCCCCCAGAGTGCGGTTTCACCAAAGACCACTTGCGAAAAACCAAGGCTCTTCATTGTCTGCATTTCTTGAAAGAGCATTTCACTCTTTTGTTCACGGCCAAGAAGCAGATAGCCGTCCAGATGCGAGAAGTCGCAGTCAATGCGCTCGCCAGCAACAATATGAGCAACTTGCTCAACTGCCAAGATCTGACTTTCGGCAATTTTGGTTGTTTTTTCCAGACCGAACATATGCAGCAAGTCCTGGTAGCGCCGGTCCAGAAAGGAGCTAATATGGGCAGTCGTGCGCTTTGTCTGGCCGCCTGCAACACATCCGTCGTCCAGGACCAACACGTCCTTGCCTTCCTTGGCGAGCAAGTAAGCGGCAGTCAGACCGGTTATGCCGGCCCCGATCACTGCGACATCACAGCTGGTATTGGTGGAGAGTGGCTGAAACTCCGCCATCGCCGTCGATTCGTCCCACAGCGAAAGAGTTGGTCTGGAAAATGTCATAAGCTTGCCTCAATTCATTTCAATTCATTTAAAATCATTCTAGATTGAAAGTGAAATTATGCTACCGAGCGCTTCTTGCCGGTGCGTCGCGACTTAGCGGACTTGGTCCTAGCGCCAGATTTAGAACTGGCCTTCTTAGCAGATTGGCCGGCTTTGTCTTTATCGCCTTCTATCGCCTCAGTACCGCCGTAAAGTTCTTCCACCGGCTGCACACCGGCACGCACCATTTCTTTTTCCGGAAACTCTTTTCCTAAAAGCTCTTCCTTGCGCACCTTGACGCGGGCGCCAATTTCTTGCAGTTCATTTTGAGGCAGATTGGGCAGCATTTCCTTTTCTTCCTCTTCAATGTGGTGCTCGACCATTTCCTTCAATACTTTTACTTTGGCATCTGTCTTTTCGTTCATCGCACGCACCTTTTTGATTTCGGCGATGATCAAATCGACGACGTGGTGCTCTTCTTTTGCATTCATGACCAGCTCATCGTTACCCTCAACGAGAGGATAAACCAGCTCTTCTTCCAATTGCGTGTGAATGGCCAGTTCTTCAAAGATTTTCTTGAGTTTTTTGCGCTTTTCGCGCGTTTGGGAGCTGTCCAGATCCTCAAATTCCTGAAAGAGATCTTTCACATTTTGATGATCTTCTTTGAGCAAATCGATGACGTCGGCATGAGTGGCTTCACCGGACTCCTCTGAAAGTCCAAAGAGTGCATTCAAAATCTTCTTCATTACAATGTCTCCTCAATACTTGACCAAGGCTTATGCCTGGGCGCGGCGCCGTGCCAAAGTGGTAGACCGAAGCCCGCCCTATTGGTTCCGTTTGCATGTCGCCCCAGGTAGTGTTTACCAACTTTTGTGATCATTGGTTGAATTAGCTTTTTGAGCCAGATTGTGCGTTGACCAGTCGGGGCTTGTCTACACCAGGCTTCTTCTGGATCTGGTGCGGGCCCGGACGCAACCTCTTTTCCACTCGCTTTACATTGACGGCTCTGCCGGTCATCAGCGACTCGTTGATGGCCTCGATAGCAAGGATATCGGCAAGCCCTTCCAGTCCGGACGGCTCCGGTTCTGTGTCATTGATTATGCAATCAGAAAAATGAAGCAATTCCGGCGCAAATTGGTCGCGCTTGGGTATCTCTTTCTTCAATTCTTTCTTGCCGGCAACGATCTCATATTTCAGCTCCATTGCATAATCGTAGGCCGGATCCATAAATATGCGTCCCGCGGTACCGACCACTTCATAGCGTGAAATATCGGCAGCCCCAAAACTGCACACAAAAGACGCAACGCGCTCACCGGGAAAACGCATGATGGCACTGACAGTTTCATCAATGGAAGCAAAGCGCGGATCATCACATGATGCCGCCATAGCAATTACTTCAATCGGTTCGTCTTGAAACAAATAACGGGCGGCGTTGATGCAATAAATGCCGATGTCGTTTATCGGTCCACCACCCATTTCTCCTTTCGTGCGTATATTTCCTTCTCTCACTTGCAGGGCAAAAGTCGAGTTAAAGAGGCGCGCTTCCCCGATTTTCTTGGATTTCAATGCTTCGACCATCTTCATATTTGCTTCTTCGAAATGCAAGCGATAAGCGATCATCAGTTTGACGTCGCTCTTGTCAGCCGCTTCGATCATTTCGATGCATTCCTGACTGTTCATCGCCATCGGCTTCTCGCAAAGCACATGAACTCCCGCTTCAGCGGCACGAATAGCATACTCTTTGTGCAGATTGTTGGGCAGCGCAATATAAATCGCATCCAGCTGCGACTCACGCAAACATTGATCGAAATGCTGGTAATCGTACAATTCATCGACACCATATTTTTTGCCCAGCTCATCCAGCTTTTTTGGGTCATCTGATATCAAGGCAGCCAGTTTAGAATTTTTCTTTGCATGCTCGAAAGCCGGCAGAACAGCGACCTGAGCGATATGTCCCAGACCGATGACGCCATAGCGAAGCTTTCGGCCATTTGTAGATTGCGGCATAAAATACCCTCTTACGTTTGAGAATGTTGGGGGGACGCCCGGTCAAAAATACGGTTCCTGCCGTAGCTGCAACTTGTCGAATCCTTGACAGGAAAAGCAGCCGGCCTTGCAAAAATCCCCCAGCGATTTTGTCGCTGAAGGATCATGCTGGCGGTTAAAATTGTTGCGTTTGCCTGACTAAGCTGCCTTTTCTTCCGGCAATTGCTTGAGCAATGCGCTCAGCGAGAGATGAGTCTCGTGTTGCGCGGGCAGAAGTTCGTTAACAATGCAGGCTTTTACCGGACCAATTACCAGCTCACTTTGTGATTCGTAGTTGACCAGTCGCTGTGCTTCTGTTTCTTCCAACATGGCAACCGCATCGCGCTCAGTATGGGCACCGTCTTGTACGAATTTGTCGAAGCTGCCCCAGATGCCTGCGCTTTCTTGTGGTGTTCCACCCATGGCAAGAACATGGCTGGTCAAGAGCGCTACGCGCGCCATGTGATTGTTGCGGCAATATGTCAATGTTTCCATGGCATTTGCCATTTTTGCTTTCGACAGTGCCAGATCATACGTCTCAACACAGCTTCTCTCGCCTGCCAAAAGCGAATTAAACTCATGTACAAATTCATTATCCATTGTGATTTTCCTTATGTTTCAATCCTTGATCTTGCCCGTTAAACTGGCACTGTCGGCTACTCTTTACAAAATCGCTAATCAGAATTGATGCGAATGCCGGGAATTCTTACGTGTACTCTGTCGCCATAACCACTCTTGTCGATCTTGAGAAATGGCGCCCGCAAATGCACTGATCCGTCATCGTTGCCGGTATCAACTTTTACCAGCGGCGCTCTGACATGAACGCTGTCATCGCTGTTTTGCTCGTCCGGCAATTTGACATGAATGCCGTCTTTGTCGGATGTGGTGATATTGACGGTGTCGTCCTTGTTTTCTGATGGTTGAACCTCTGTCGTGACAGTGGTTGTCTTCAGGTGGTCGCCCTCTTTCACCACTTCAGTGTGCTGGCTATAACCTTCACCATTCTGGTTGGATTCTGATACCTTCTGCGAACATGAGCACAGAAAACAAATTGACGAGCCCACCAAAAAAGATCCCATTAGCAATTTCGATATTGAAATTATCTTCTTGGACATGATTTACTCCACGCTTTTCGGCGCCTGACCCACTGCCCCTGTAGTAGGTGTTTTCGGCAACCGAGGGTGAGACGCAGGAAGTGCCTTGAAGTTCCAGGCTGCTTTTGGATGTCAAAACTATATATAAGCCGGTCGTCCGTCCATTGGGCTAAAAGCTGAGAGGTCCGCCTTTAGCGCGGCATCTCCACAAGTTCTGTCGCCGCCGGGAGAAACAAAGGGTGGCGTGGTTGCCCCTCACGGGTTGTTCCGAAGCAAAGGAGAGGCCGTCTCAAGGCAATCAAATCCAGAACCTCCTGGTCGCGGTCATGCAAGCGCCCCCAGTTTCCCCAGGCAACCACAATCAGAGATGCCTTTTCGACCGCCCCGGCAATATATTGATCGTTCAGCCTTCCGACCGGCTTCGGGCAGGCTTTCAATTCTTTCGGATATGCGGTTCTAAAAGCGAATAAATTGACCACATCGAGCGAGCCGCAGCCCATTTTTTCGGCAAATGAGATGCAGCGAGAGATAGTCGGATCGTTGACAGTGGCATCGGCTTTGCTCGGATTGAGCATGACAAATACCGCTTTATCTTTCTGGCAATTCCACTGGCGCGACAACAAATAGCGATATTTTCGGCTGCGGTCAAAAACAGCATCCCCGATCATTTTTCGAGGGGCGCTTTGGTTTTCGTCCAAGCTTGATCTTGTCATCTGCATATTTTAGCCACCTGCTTTTGCGATTAAAATGGACGGTAACAAAAAAAATCAGTTCAACCCGAGCGCAAATATGACCGCAGCCAAATTGACGCTGATAGCGATTGCTCAGGCGAGCACTCTTGTGCTGACCGGGTTTGCGGCATTAGCGGCCCATCAGCCTGGATTGCCGGAAACGCAGGCACAGAAAGAAAATTACGTAAAAGAAAACATGGTCAAGGTGCAGGCGGCGGCGGAATGTTATGCCAGCCACCATCAGGGGCGATATCCAACCAAAATTGATAATGCATTTCACAGCTATTTTCCTTTTGGCAGCTACGATGACGAGACATTCTCTACTCTTTCCTGCATCTACAATCCATACACCCACTCAAAAGACCTGCCGGTTTTGGGAAGTATGAAAAACGCCAGCCAGGCAAGGAGCCAGATATCAGCAAGAATTTTAGAGGGAGCCACAGAATATAGCCCCGTAGAAAACGGCAAAGGTTATGTGATCCGTGGAGGTGGGCTGAAGGGGACAATTGTGCCAATCGGAAAGTGCGGCGCCCAGGCAAAAACACCTTTTATCCTTAGCGAAGACCGGCAACTGGCCAATCGTGCCAACATGATGGCCGTGCAGTGGGCGGCAGAGTCTTACTACGAAAAGCATGACCGTTTCCCGATTATCCTCGACAAAGAGTTCAAAAATTGCTTTCCCTGCCAGGATATTGCCCACCGGGGACAGGGTTTGCCGCTCAGAAATGCTTTCAGCAAGCAACTGGAATGGCCGATTTTCGGTAAACTAAAGAGTGCGCGCGATGCTCGCTTTACCCCACCGGGTGACCTCAAGCCAGGATCCATCGAATATAATCCGATCGATGGTGGCAAAGACTATGCAATAAGAGCTGGTGACGTCAACGGCAAGGCCATCATGCGCCGTAAGAATCCCAGGCAAACCCTCATCCTTTCCAGAGACGGTGAACTCTAATACTGAGCTGCATCAACATTTATGGGTGAATCAAAACTGAGCGGCAAAAAAATAGCAGTGGCATTGTCCTTAGCCATCATCGCTCTTGGATTGGGCGTGGGCAAAATGTCCGCTCAAGACGAATTTTTTGCGCCTGTGGAAAAGGTCATGAATCCACAGTTTAGAAACGAAAAAGAGAAGCAGGAATACATGATCAAGGTATCCGAGCGCGTCAAGTCTGCGGCTCAGCGCTATGCCAGCCATCATAAAGGCGTGCTTCCGGCAAAAGTAGACAATGCATTTATGTCGTACATGATTTTCGGAGAGTGCGACGACAAAACATTCAACACATTTTCCATACCGATCAATCCATACAGCGGAAAGCACGAGCCGATTTTGACGGGAAGCATCGCCGACCCGGAAATCTGTCGCAAATCTCCGCCCGGCAAATTGGCACCGGGCCGGGTTGAATATAGCATCGCATCTAGTGGCAAGGAGTTTACCGTGCGTGCCGGAGCAGGCAACGGAAAAGCACTGCTCGACCCAAAAAACAAACGTCAGACCTATGTTCTTTCAAACGATCCGGTTTCACAGGTAAAAGCAAATATGCGCACTGTGCAATGGGCTGCGGAATTGTATAAAGAAGAACACTTCAAATTTCCGAAAAACGTCGATGACGAGTTCAAGTGTTATTTTCCCTGGGGCGACCCCAAAAAGAAAAAACTTGGCAATCCACTGCCCAACCCCTTCACCGGTAAGCTTGAATATCCTGTGCTGGCCAACATGACCTTCGCCTTCAAAGAAAGACTGAAAGCACCGCCTGCGATGACACCAGGGCGGATCGAATATTCCAGCAGCGATTCACAATCCAATTACTGCATTCGTGGCGGTGACGCAGCTGGCAAAGCTATCTCAGGATTGACAGGAAACAAGTCAACTCTGATTTTGGCTAAGGATGGAGATGGATCAGGCTACGGCAACGACAATCGCTAATCTATTTTATTTGCTGCTGCCGACCAGCGTCCTTTGCTTTTCTTCTTCCACTTTGACGGGAGCTTCAACTCGGCCGGCTGCTAATTGCTCTTTCATGAGCGCCAGATCTTCGGGCGTGGGCTTTGCATTAGTGCCCAGGACATAGTCGGCAAAGGGGAAAACAACGTTGAAATTTTTATTGGGATATCTGTGGTGCAACCAGTGGTGTCTGGCCAAGAATTGGTAGATCGGCCACTTGCTCCATGCCTTTTCTTCCGGTTTGTGCATCTCTAAGTGGATTTTGTTCCATACCCAGTGATGAAAGATAGCGGTGGCAAACAAGATCAGCGCACCCTGCCAGGAAACCAGAGCAACCAGAACGATAAACGGAAGTATCTTCATCGGCCCTTTGCGCACATTGAGCCGAATCTCTTTGTCCTCGCCTGGTGGCACAGGCTCGTCACTGAATATCTTCGAGTAATGCCCGTGATGGACAATGGCATGAGCTTCAAAAACGCGCTTGAATTTATCGGTGCGCCCGCTCAGAAAGTTCTTCTTGTGCATGAGTTTGGCGTGTACTTGATGCTCCATAAAGGAACTCAAAATGCAGGAAAAAACCAACCAGCCAAACATTTGTAGAAAGAACATCTTGTCACCTATCGAAATGAATTCAAAACTCTGCTCTTGCAGTACCTGAATCCGGCCGACTGTCGGGGGATTAGACCAGTAACGACACGGTTACCTAACGTGTTGAAAAATCGCCCAATCTCACGAAATCAAGAACACTCTATAACACTTTGGTGAGGAACTGGTGATGTAACAAAATCAGTCGTATATCCAGTTACTGTAATTAAGGACCGGTTTTTCAGCCGATGCCTCCAGCCCAAAAACAGCCAATCACTTGATTTCACGGCGCTGGGTGTCGTCTTGAACGTCATGACTTCACGAAACCTGCGACATATAATAAAAATGAACTAATCGAAAGACTCAGATATATTGGGGAAAAAAGCATATAGCGGTCCTGAGTTTTTTCTCATTCAAGCCGAGAAATTACTTCAAATTGGAAACACCCATGCCGATTTGCGCAAGTTCTGTCGTGGATGGAAATCGCTCAACTTTATAAAGTTCCGGATGAAAAGGAGTCGGCTTCAAAAGACCGCCCACCACTTCCAAAACCTTTTCCCAACTGTTGGCGGCCACCACTTCCTGATTTGAGTCCTTACTGTCGCCTGTGAAAACAACAGAATCTGCACGCGGAATAACACAAGACACGCCTTCAGGCCAGACGCTGCAACTGGACACCGATCCGTCTCGCCTTTGAGTAGCCAAATAGGGGGTGACGACAGCCGGCTCGCCGATGCTTTGCAGCCATTCGGCAACCACGCCTCTTTGATCGGCGTAACTGCGGGCGGTGGCGGAGATGCGCAAGACACGAAATCGCTCGTACAAAGGATGCTCGGGGGCAATCTCAAAAGTCACCCATTCTCCGCCTCGAAAAACAAGCGGTACACCGACCATCGAGCGCGGTTTATCGGCCATCGGCTCCGTCACATTGAGCACTGATTCCAATCCGTCCAAATCATCGGCACCAGTGACAACAAGATTTTCCGCACTGGGCAGCATCACCACCGGTGCGCCTTTGAGAGGCAGGTTGCAGATCATGTCGGTCAAAAGCATTCGTGACGCATCATAACCGTCCTGCCAGTTCGAAATATAAACGCCGGTGACCGCCTCCACCAGGGGTTTTTCACTGCGCTTCTTCAAATTCGCAAGAGCGCATTGGTAGACTGCGTCGAAAGAAACGCCCCACTTCGAAAGCTGCCGGCCGGTTATCTGAATCATCGCATCGGGAAAGTCATAACTCAAACCGGCGGCAAATTCATCTCCCAGCACAACATGAGGAATCTCCTGATCCTGAGGCAATTCGTCACTCTTCGCTGTAACCCCCTGTTCGAGAGCCAGCCGCATTTGCATGACCTGATATAGATAGCGGTGACGAATAATCAGCATCAGTCCGTCCTTTGCTTCTGCAAAGGTTTCGGGCAGAGAATTTCGATTTACACCAAGAAAAAAACTGCAATAGCGCTCGATTACAGCATTGCGTTCCGTCGCCGGCGCCGTATTGTATTCGTCGAACATGGCCGCCAAACCGAACAACTGCTGCGGTTCACCGCTTTCATTTTCGACTATCAATGCAAAGCGGACGGCTTCGTAGCGCAAGGTGCGCTCTTCGCCGCGGCTCTTGAGAGCAGCCTTCACCATTTCGGCGAACTCTTCGGGGGAAGATATGCAGGGCAGGCTTTCGCCCGAACTCATGAAATTGCCACCTCTACTCCACTGTTCAAGCATAGCGCATTTTAATTAGATCCTGCAGGATGGAGGCTATGCAGTCCGGCAGACGGATGACGTCGCCCCTACAGGCGTGCGCGCGTAGCCCCCGAATGGATGTCAAACACGCAACCCACGCTGGACTGCGGTGCTCTAGAATAGCTAGATGCGGCAGATTATAATCCTGATTCTTTCTGCTCTGATTGGCAGCCAGTCGGTTAGGGCTGCCGGTCAGGGGACACAAGAGGTGGAGATTTTCCAACAGAAGCATGCATACCTGGGCAATCTAGAACTGGTCTTAGCGCCTGATGCCGTCCGCATCAGCGAAAACGTCAACGGCACGATCGTCACCTCCAGAGGACCCCTGTGGAAAGTCTACGTCTACAACAAGCGCAATAAGCTCTATTACGACATGACACTGGAGGTCTGGAAAAAGCACGGACTCAGAGCGGTCTGGGTAATGATGGCCAATACCAGCGAATGGCCGATCGTGAAAACCGGCTCGGAAAAGCTGATCGGCCGCGATGTGGATGTTTACGTCTTGCCGGCCGATCCCAATGCCAGAGCCAAGCTGCGCATGCATAAACCAATCGACTTCAATTACGGGCACGCCGGCGAGTACCTTGCAGACAAAAAACCCGGTGCGGCAGAAAGAGCGACAGTAATGGTTCAGCTCTACAAACTGCCTGATATAAAGCAAATTCCCCTCATGCTCATGATATACAACCCGGGAAATACTGGATTTTTCGGCGTTTCGAACGCTCGTGGTGCCGCCAAACAATATCTTTTGCAAACCTTCTCGGCAAAGAAAGCAGTACTGCCTAAAAACACATTCGATCTGCCGGCCGGTTACAAGCGCGCCAAAGACGACAGCGAAGTGACGATCAGCAAATCAAGTTCTGATTCGCTTGATTCGATAGTCAGGGATATGGGTCTGGGTGAAAAGTTCTACAACAAGCCCAAGCAAAAATGAAAAATCAAATTTCGGTATTGCGCTTGCCCAGCGCCCCGAGCCAACCTTTATACCAGAGCAGACCGACCACACCCAGTGAAACCGCCAGCATCAAGATAAGGGCCATCGGATAACCGTAATACCAGTTGAGCTCGGGCATGTTATAGCGCGAAACTTCAGTGTTGAAGTTCATGCCGTAAATGCCTGCGATCAAAGTGGGCGGAACGAACAGTGTGGTGATGATCGTGAGCACTTTCATCACTTCGTTCATACGATTGCTCAGACTTGATAAATAGACATCCATGAGGTCGGCTGCCAGCTCTCTGTATGTTTCCACAAAATCAATGATGCGCACGGCGTGGTCGTAGCAATCGCGCAAGTGTATGCGGGTTTCTTCCGAAAATGTCACTTCCATATCGCGAGACAGAGAATTGATCGCTTCACGCAATGGCCAGACGGCCCGGCGCAGTGTCAAAAGCTCACGCTTGACGCCGTGAACGTTGGCAATTACTTCGCTGGACGGCTTGGAGATGATGTCATCTTCCAGCCTGTCCAGGACTTCTCCGTATGCTTCCAGGATTGGAAAGTAATTGTCGAGCACTGAATCAATGATGGAATAAACAAGATAATCGGAGCCGAGCGTTCGTATATGACCCTGCCCTTTTCTGATCCGTTCGCGCGCCGGATCGAGAGTATCTATTGGTCCTTCTTGAAACGTACAGACAAAGTGCTTGCCGCTGAACATACTCAATTGCTCGCCTTCCAGATGCTCCTTTATCTGCATCATGTGCATAACCATGAAGAGATGTTCTCCATAGCGCTCGATTTTCGCTCGCTCATGAACATTGAGAATGTCTTCCAGGGCAAGGTGGTGAATGGAAAAGATCTCGCCGATTTTCTGAATTGCGTCAGCGCTGCCCAGTCCTTCTACGTTCACCCAGACGACCGGCCATTTGCCGATGTACAGTTTGATTTCAGAGGCATCTGTCAGTTCTTTTTCAATCATGCCATCGGGGCCATAGGCGATTACATCGATGGTTGACTGCACTGCATCCGGTGCGGGCGTTAATGTACCCGGAGCTGAGCCGGGAGGCAAATGTGTCATCCGCGGTTTGCGGCCGCCCCTGCCTGAGCGCCGTTTTTTCGACATTGGCTACCTCGATGTTCTGCTCATTCTGGAAAGACGATTAGCATGCCTTCGCGCGGCAATTCGTCCTTGTGCTTGCCGTCAAATTTAGATTTGACTATAGGGGCTGCGCCACCGTTTTCAATTGCCTTCTCTGCTTTTTCCTCATTGTTGGCGGCCCCATTTACGGTGAAGGAATCAAACACATAGGGCACGCCTTGCGATCCAAGAATGGAAGGGCCGTCCATGACGTGGAAGTGCAAATGCGGGGCGCTCGAATTGCCGGAGCTGCCCAAGTCGCCGATCACATCGCCGCGTTTGACTTTCTGTCCTTCTTTGACCTTGACGCTGCCCGGTTTCATGTGCGCGTAAAAGGCATAATAACCATTTCCGATGTCGATAACGGCAGTATTACCGCCCGGGTAGAAAGCCAGGTCATCACCTTTGGGATCATTGGGAATCTGATCTTCATATCGGTCGATGACACCAATCACAGTGCCATCGGCAGCAGCGATCAGCTGCTTGCCGTATCCCGGATAATGAGAACATTCCTTTCCGTCGCCCTTGAAAGCATGATCGTCATCGGTCATGAGCAGCCAGTCTATGGCGAATCTTTGCGCATTTACCAGTCTGTTGCCGAGCGGGAAAAGCGCGTGCCGGTGTCCGAAGTTTCCTGCATAACCACCGGATGCATACCAGCGTCCGCCCTTGAGCGGAGGACCGACCACCACCGGCGGTTTATTATCGACGGCAAGTTTGGAGTGCGCGTTTTCAAACCGGCGTACTTTGCCTGCAAATTCCGTTTCGATAACGATCTTATGGGTCAGCTCTTTAGGCGCACTTTCTCTGTCTTTGAATTCGAGATTCATCCAAATGACCGCACTGCCGCCGGCAGGAAGCACATCGCTATCATTAGACTTGCCGGATTCGGATGGCTTGGCAGCGCTCAGATTCAACATCACCGAGTGCAATGCCGACGGGGTGTATGACTTGATCAGACCGCCTTTGGCGTTATCAACTTCAAATGAGAGAATCTTAGTGGGCTTAGAACAATAATTGGTCAACTGCATTTCGTACACGAGATTGTAGAGACCATCAGAACCGCGAAATAAGCGGGGCTCGCACACCGGCGTCATCAATATCGGTGTCCAATCGCAAGGTGCGGTGGCTTTGTTTTGACGGGCAGATGCAACTTGAGGCGCTGCCAGATTCGATGCGCTCCCTTTTGCGTGTTGAGCGGCAGCCTCTTTCGAACCGGACTTCTGTGCACCACCTGTAGTTGCAGCCAGACCGGCCTGATTTGGCTGACCTAACTGGCCGACAAGAAAACTGACTGCCAACATCACACTGCCAAACGCACCAAATCTCATAAGACATCCCCTTATCTTGAACGTGAGAAGTGTACCCTAGCCGGGTCCAAGTATCATGAATGTGCCTATTGAGAACCTGCACCAAATCCCGCACTGGCACGAAAAAATGTGCGTAAATGGGTATATGGAAGCAGGGAAAGGAAATTGGCGGTAAAATTCAATTATCCCTGAGCCCTCCACGTTCAAAAATTGAGCGGGCACGGCAGATAAGGCGGGCGCGTCAAGCGGAGAAGTAATCATGGCAGAAACCTACAGACAGGGAGACGTATTGCTGGCCAGAGTGGCGGCGCTTCCAAAAAACGCTCAGAGAAAGCCCGTCGAACAGCGCATCGTTTTGGCTTGGGGCGAAACTACCGGGCACGCACACGCCATTGATGCTCGCTTTGCAAAGCTCTATCAGCATGGCGCCGACCGGTTCATCGAAGCTCTGGACGGAGCCATCCTCGTCCATGAAGAGCACAGCGCTATCACGCTCAAACCCGGCATTTATCGGGTCGTGCAACAGCGCGAGTATGTCCCCGGCTCCAGCAGGATTGTAGTCGACTAATATGTCCTCGGCCCAGTTCGAAGTCGGGCAGAACGCTGATCAGGCAGTAAAGAAGCACGTCCAGCGCTGCCGTCAGGTAGCGTTTAACACGACTGCCTGCAACCGTCAAAAGGCACAAGAAGCGGTCTGCCAAATTTATACAAATGCCGGTGTGGCACCGCCGCGTTATTTTGTCTGGCAAGACTCTCCTTTTCACGGCTCGATTGCCGCCGTCATGCTCTCAAAAGGAGCGACCAGCGTTCATGATCTGGTCGTGACGAAATTCAAGAACAGATGCAGCGTCAAACTATGGAAGATGATCGAGGCCAAGGGCGCCACTCAGTGGTGGACTGCCATACAAAACAAGCTGACTCCTGCTATTCAGCGCTCCTTTGGAACAGTGCCGCAACAGACTGGACAAGCGGTGCTCTCTTGTTTTCTAGGCCACGTCGGCCCGGGATTGCAGCTCACCAGCCTGGACCAATTTTGGGGCGCGATGGCGCCTCCAGCCCTGATGTCGAAAATCTTCTCTGATTTGAAAGAAGTGTTGCCGGCAAAATTTACCGACCCTGCCGAGGAATACGACGACCGTCCGCTCACTTCGGCGGTAGCCAATTCGGCGATGGCACAACTTGCCTATGCTGGACACGGCAATCTCGATGCCGATTTGCCGTTTTATGACATTACAGGCTCGGCAGGATTCAAGGTGCCTGAATTGATTCCGTACTTTCAACTGGCTAATTTCGGCAGTTGGTGGTGGCCGTTTCAAGACGTTTGCCTGATGATCGACAGGCCGACTAGATTGAGCGTTGATTCAGAAGGCTTGCTGCACAATTCGATCGGCTGCGCCCTCCAGTATCGTGACGGTTGGGAAACCTTTGCTTGGCATGGAACGTTTGTCCCTGACCGCTTCTTGCACTTTGCCGTCAAGAAAGACGTGACCGAGATTTTCTACGAACCAAATGTGGAAATCCGGCGCATGATGCTGGAAATGTATGGGCTGGAAGCTTTCATCAAAGACTCCGGCGCCCGCAAAGTGCAAGAGGATAAATGCGGTGCGCTCTATCGCCAGGAATTCGGCGACAACCACGAGGACATCGTCATCGTCCATGTGATCAACTCCACGCCTGAGCCGGACGGCTCATACAACCACTATTTCCTGCGCGTTCCCCCGACCACAAAGACAGCGCGCGAAGGCATCGCCTGGACATTCGGTCTGACCGCCGACGAATACGACCCCTTAAAAGAAACGTAGGGGCGACGCCATGCGTCGTCCGGTTCCATCCAAACCCCTTAGATTAAATGTCGCGCGTAGGTTTCCCATAGTCCAGACATGGCTTTTGGGACTTTCCCCATTGGAAGCGAGAGATCTTCGTTATTAGATAAGACAGAACCCGTCTACTTATCTGCGCGTTAAACCAAATGCCCGAGATTCTGCCTGACAAAGGCAAACCTGCTGAACAAACTGCGCCACCGGATGGCGACAAAAGCGTCTCTGCAATTATGCAAGAGCATCTGGCCGACGCCAACGCGCTATACCAGAAAGCCAATCCAGTTCAGGCTCCCAAGAAAAGCTATCTGGCAGAAGGGATGGAAGGGCTCGCCTCTTTGGCCTTCAAAGATGAGAACACACGCCAGGAAGTAGCCCATTACGGCGGCGAGTTTCTCAAAACCGCCGCGCTTTTCGCGCCTGGTAAAGTCGGCATCGCGGCCACGCTTCTCACCTATGGTGCAGATAAAGCTTGCCGGCAAGACACTTTTCTCACTCAAGGCGCCGATGCCGTCCTGGGCGCCACCAAAGGTGTAGCAGTCAAAACCCTCTTCAGCGCCGTTGCCCGCAGCAATAACTGGGCGCCGACCAAGGGCGCCTTGATGGGAATCGTCTCGCGCGGAGCCGATGTAGTCTTCGATCGCCAGACTTTCACCGACCCACTAAAGAGCGCCGGTCGCCTGAAAGCAGAAATCGTCAACCCGCAAGCACTGCTCTTTGACGCCGCTGTCTTCGGCGTCGGCGAAGGTGCTTTCCGCGGCATCAATAAGGCCATGGGCGGTAGCCTGATCAAAAATCCACTGGCAGGCGGAATGGTCATGGGCGGCAGCTTCGGCACCGTCAACGGCGCCGCCGGCGAAATCATGCGGCAAAAGGCGGAGTCCAAAGACAAAGACATCGACTGGGGCAAAGTCGTATTTAGAGGCGTGCTGGATGGCGGTGTCGGAGCCCTGGGAGCTGGCGCCGGCATCAAGAGCTACAGTCCGGCATTGGAAGCGCGCATCGATACAGCGCTGCGCAAGCCGGTTGACAATGTCATCCAGGCAGCAGAGCGTTTCGGTCTGAAGCGTGAATTCAACTCACGCGAATTTGTTGTGGTAGACGGGCAGGAACAGTTAAACAAATTTGCCGCCAAGCATGAAGGCACAGCCGAACTGAATGTTCGCGAAGTGAAAAGATTCCTGGGCTTCGAAAAATTGGGCGCCCAAAAGAGCCTGTTTGTACAGCGGCTCGGGGAAGGTGCGCCCGGCATCCGACCCGCTGCCGACAAAGCCGACTTGATCGCAACCTGTTTTCCAGAAACTCTAGACGCTGCGCACCAGGCGAAACATCTTTTCCCTGATGCAAAAGGTCCCGTATGGTTGGAAGCAGGTGAGCAAGGCCGCCTGAAACTGGCAACCGGCAAGACTCCCTGGGAGCACCGCAACTACAATCCGATCGGAAAAATCGTGCGTCTGGACGGGCACCAGATCACGATGAACGTCATGGGTCCTCTGGAAATCGGCAATGTGCACGACCCTGAAAACCCGCAGTTTGCAAAGGCCTGGGAAAGTTTCTCCAGCGATGTGACGCGCGCCAAAAAACTGGGCGCCGATGCAGTCAGCACAGACGTCTGGTGGGGAGCAATTGAACCAAAACCCGGTCAATTCTCATGGAACTATTACGATATGATGTCCTCGAAAATCGCCGCTCAAGGAATGAAATGGGTGCCGATTCTTTCCCTGCACGAATGCGGAGGCAATGTCGGCGACACGGCCAACGTGCCGATTCCGATGTGGATATGGAGCAAGATTCAAAACGCCCTAGGTTCCGAAAATCCCGACGCCGGCAAATTCAAGAGTGAGCAAGGCAAGGTCAGCCATGAGTATGTCTCCTTCTGGGCAACCAAGCAGGCACTGCCGTTTTACCGCAATGTGATGACCGAATTCCAAAATCACTTTGCCGGAAAAGCGCCCATCATCGCCGAAATCAATGTCAGCCTGGGACCAGCCGGCGAGCTGCGCATGCCGTCCTACAACTATCACGACAACGGCAGCGGCTGGCCGACTCGCGGCGCCCTGCAAGCCTACGATGACCTGGCCCGCCAATCCTGGCGCGACTTTGCCATCAAGAAATATGGCAGCGAAGAAGGCGTGAAACAAGCCTGGGGAGACAAATACGGCGCCACAATCGAGCCGCCGAAAAACGCCGAGGATTTCTACAACTCAGGCGACTACCGCAACACTCAATACGGCAAAGACTTCTTCGACTGGTACAGCAAATCGCTGCAAGAGCATGGCGACATGGTCTTAAGCACCGCTCTCGATGTATTCGGATCCAAAGGCTCAGCCTTTGCCGGCATCGATGTGGGAGCAAAGATTCCCGGCGTCCATTGGCGCATGGGCTACATGGACGGCAACAAAGTAGTCCTGGAAGGCCGGCAGGCGGAACTTTCGGCAGGGCTTATCTCCACCAGCAAGGATGATTGGAATGATGCCGGCGGATACGGATATCGCCCATTGCTTTCC
Source organism: uncultured Candidatus Obscuribacterales bacterium (assembly GCA_964531315.1). Taxonomy (GTDB): domain Bacteria; phylum Cyanobacteriota; class Vampirovibrionia; order Obscuribacterales; family Obscuribacteraceae; genus QKMZ01. Next base: position 50,488 of record CAZHEZ010000007.1, read on the forward strand.
ACTTTCAAAAACCTGCAAACCAAGAGCCAGTTCTCGCGCGTCATCCCGCACTTTACGGCCCTGGAATTACCGGATGGGCAGGATGGGCCTCTGGCCAGGTCACTGCCGCATTCGCTGGCAACCTGGGTGGGGCAAGAGGCCAATCGTCAGGGACTGAGTATCAAAGGAGAGAATGCACTGGCCGGAACGCTCTATGACAAGGCCGCCTGGGAGCGCATGGCGTCACTGCTTAAAGGCTGGGGCTCAAACGGAAACGATGGCTACTACGACGGTCTGACCTTTTTGCGCATGTCCGATGTTCTGGCCAGCGACATTGCCCGCGAGCAATTCGCCGCCATTCTCGCCCATGTCCGTCCACAAGCGGAGCCGGCAAAGGTTGCTCAGTAAGCGTTTTGAGAACTCGTTAGATTTTCTCGATTGAGTCTGACAGGGATTTTTTTTGGCTTGACAGAGCTAATTCCAGGATGTATATTTCAGACCGTTCGGTCCGAATTAAAAAAACATGGGCAAAGGCAAAGCAACCCGCGACATGATCTTGGGTAAAGCAGCGGCGTTATTCAACAGCCGTGGGTATTTTGGCGCGTCCATGTCCGATGTGATGAACGCGACCGGTTTGGAAAAGGGAGGAATCTACAATCATTTTCCAAGCAAAGACCAACTGGCGCTGGAAGCCTTTGATTTCGCATTTGAGCAAGGATCAGAGCTATTTCGAAGCCGACTGGATTTGCACGATAAATCCATCGATAAGTTGATTGCTTTTGTTGAGTGCTTCAAACAAGTAGCCTCAAACCCTCCTGTGCCAGGTGGTTGCCCCCTGTTGAACAGTGCAGTCGAAAGCGATGATGGACACCCGGAGATGAAAATCCGGGTCATGAAAGCCATGGACGTGGTCTTAGGATCGGTCGAAAGGCTCATAGAACGGGCAATCGCTGAAGGAGACTTGCAGCCGTCCGCCAATCCGCAAGAAATGGCAAGAACCATTGTCGCGGTCCTGGAAGGCGGGATCATGCTTACGAGACTTTATTCCGACAATCAGTATATGGATTCCGTTTCGTCCAGCGTGCACACTCAAATCAACGCAATCAGAATCGAACGCTAGGGCATCGCCCGCAGTATCAAGCATTGAAACGATTTTCTGCCAGCACAAACGCGCCGGCATGCTCGTTTGCGCCAATCAATAATTCAAAAACCGAAAGGAGAAACTTTATGTCAGACACAAAAACTATCGAGAGCAAAGAAACTAAGAAAGGAACGAACTATACACACTACCAGGGCGGCTCTCTCAAGGAATGGTCGGATCATACACTCGAACATCCGAGAGTCGGCAACGTTCGCGGCAAACACTTCCTTAAGGACCACCTCGATTTTACCGGCTGCGAGATTTCAATCAATTCAATGAGAGCCGGCGGCGCTGTGCCTTTCTCCCACCAACACAAAGAAAACGAAGAGGTCTACATCTTCATACAGGGCAACGGGCAAATGCAAATCGACCATGAAGTCATCGATGTCGGTGCAGGATCAATCGTGCGCATCGCCCCCAGTGGCTTGAGAACCTGGCGCAATACATCCAGCGATCCGCTCGTCTACATCGTCATCCAGGTGCGCGAAAATTCCCTCAGACAACACACATTTGAAGACGGGATTCCGAACCTGGACCCGATTAACTGGCCGGGCTAAGTAGCCCCCACGTTGCACGCGGGTTTTGAAAGGCGCGTGCAAGGCGCGTGCAACGCGCCCGCTACAAGTTACGAATTTAACGCCATGAGGTTATCAAAGGGTTAGAATTCTGAACCTTACTTCATGGGAGTCGAACTATGTCTAGATTTCGCGTGCCTCAATCAGCCGCACTGTTCCTGTCCCTTGCGCTCGTAGCCGGTTTCTCTTCGGCGAATGCCAAAACTTCCTCTGACAAGTCCAAGGCGATCAAAATTGCTGCGGCAAAGACAACAAAATACACCGAGAAAGAAGGCTTCGAGCGCAAGAAATTGGACATCGTCAACACGCTCAAAGAAAATGAAGTGACGCGCTTCATGACACTGCGTGACGGTCTCACTCAAGCATTCGAGCTGGACAAGGTTTTGAAGGGTGCGGGCCCGTACACATTTCTGGCACCCAGCGACGATGCGTTCAAACATTATCCGCCCGACGATTTGTCGCAGCTTTTCGACAACAAGAAAAAACTGCGTCAGGTTTTGGAATATTGCATCATCCCAGGCAATTACAGTGCCGCCGATCTCGCTCAAAAGGGCAAACTGAAAACGCTCGAAGGGCATGAAGTCAGCTTTTCCAACCCGGGTGGCGACTATTACGCAGACAAATCGCTGATGAAAGTTGTCGATATTCCGTGCACAAATGGAACTCTGCATGTGCTCGACCGACTGATTCAACCGCCTCTGGCTAAATAACATGAAGCCACGCCTGAATTTCCGGCAAATCTGGAATATGAATTTCGGATTTCTTGGAATTCAATTTGGTTGGGGTCTGCAGTTGGCGAACATGAGCGCCATATACACCAAGCTTGGTGCGGATCCCGAGCACATTCCCATATTATGGTTAGCTGGACCGGTGACTGGGTTGCTGGTCCAGCCCATCATTGGTGCGATGAGCGATCGCACCTGGAATAAACTGGGGCGACGTCGCCCCTATTTTTTGGTGGGCGCAATTCTTGCTTCGACGGCACTCTTTTTTATGCCGGACAGTTCTGCCTTATGGATAGCAGCTACATTGCTCTGGATCTTGGATGCATCGATAAACATCAGCATGGAGCCCTTCCGCGCATTCGTGGCAGACAAATTGAACGCTGAGCAGCGCACCACCGGCTTTATCATGCAGAGTTTTTTCATCGGCATCGGTGCCACCATGGCTAATGCTCTGCCCTTGATTTTTAGAAACTGCGGAGTCACAGGACTGGCGGCAAACGGCATACCGCTTACGGTGCAATACTCGTTCAAGATAGGCGCCGCCATGTTTCTTCTCTGCGTCCTCTGGACGGTGTTTTTCTCAAATGAGTATCCGCCTGAAGACATGGACGCATTTGAAAAACATCGCGCTCAAAATCCCGGTGTGGCAGGATTGCTGAAAGAAGTTTTCCAGGAAATCCCCGAAGCGGTCCGCGAAATGCCGAAGACGATGAAGCAATTGGCAATCGTGCAAATCTTCACCTGGCTGGGGTTATTCTGCATGTGGATGTTTTTCGGTTTGACCACGGCTTATCACGTCTTTAAAGCTCCCGGTCCAACTTCCGAAATATTCGACAAAGCTGTCGAATGGTCGGGCTGGTGCTTTGCTGTTTACTCAATTGTTTGTTTTATCGTCGCTTTCTTGCTGCCCCAGTTGGCTAAGAAATTCAGCAGAAAACTCATACATGGGATTGCGCTTGCACTGGGCGGTCTCAGCTTGCTGTCCATTTATTTCATCCACGATCCGACCAGCTTGCAGTTCACCATGATTGGCGTCGGAATTGCCTGGGCTTCAATTCTGGCCATGCCCTATGCGATTCTCTCGGCGGCCATTCCGCCTGAAAGAACAGGCGTATACATGGGTGTTTTCAACTTCTTTATCGTCATTCCGGAAATTCTTGCCTCCGTCACTTTCCAGCCGCTGGTCAAACATGTTTTTCACAACAACCCACTTTATGTTGTCATGCTAGGCGGCGCGTCAATGTTGATTGCCGCTTTGCTTGTCGCTCGCGTAGAGGATTCGGGCGAAGTCGTGGAAGCCGCCAGCGGCGCCGGGCACTAATATATTAAATATGACTGAAACAAAAATCGAACTGGATGTCCTATATCGCGACGAGTTTTTGATCGCGGTAGGCAAACCGTCCGGAATGATCGTTCACAGAGGCTGGGACAACGATCCAATTACGGCATCCGACATTGTTCGTGACGACATAATCAAAGCCCCTGTTTTTGCCGCCCACAGACTCGACCGCGGTACCAGTGGAGTGCTGCTCTATGCTCTCGATGCAGAAACAGCCCGCATTTTGCAGAAGCAGATGGAGGCTGGCCAATTTCGAAAACGATATATTGCCCTTGTCCGCGGTCCAATGAAAGAAGGCTGCATTTTAGATCATGCCATTCCGAAAGAAAAACATCATGTGCGCGTGCCTGCGGTTACAGAGTTCATTCCACTGGCCCATAAAGACCGATGGTCACTGGTGGAAGCACGCCCAATCACGGGACGTTTGCACCAAATTCGCAGACATTTGAAACATTTGAGCCATCCCATTGTTGGTGATGTTCGCTATGGAAAAGGTGACGTGAATCGATACTTCCGAGAAAATTATGACCTCAATCGAATGGCTCTCCATGCCATTGAATTGAGTATCATTCATCCCAAAACAGCTGAGCACCTGAATATTAGCGCACCAATCCCAAAAGATCTTACAGAGCCTCTGGGGAAGCTGGGTATTGAGTGGCAAGCATTGCCTGAATCGGACCTGTAAGCCTCCCGCATCTCGCAGTTTGCAGGTGTCCGAACTCTGCCTGGCAAAGCTTGATAGACTGGAATAATTCCAGAGAAACCTCGTGTGGAACTCTGCATGTCTGCTCAACGCGAAATGTTAAGACTGATTCTTGAGTGCGTGGCTCTGGCTATCCTCTTATGGATTGTTTCAGGGGCTCTCTATCCCACGTTTTACGGTATGGCTTGGATCGCTCTTATTTTCCCTGCCGTTTGGTTTATGCAACGATCAGGCTCACTGAAAGCAATCCATGGCGAAAACCTTTTCGGCGTTCATCAAGAAGAGGATGTGACAATTGACTTTGCCGGACGAGAAGCTTTTGAATACTGCCTCTCGTCGATCACAGCATTGGGCATCGCCAGTTCCATTCGGCCTGATATAGAGACTGGGCGTATTCGCATTCGCACCAAGATTACATTGAAGTCGCAAGGAGAACTTGTCTTGCTCACTATCTCAAAAGTGGACGACAACAAATCCAAAATCACCATTTCCAGCAAGCCCGCGCTTGCCAGAACAATATTCGATCACGGAAAGAATTCAGAGAATGTGCGAGCAATTGTGCACTCTCTAAATGATGTGCATAAGATTGGGGTGAACCGATTATGACGATTCAGTTAGTTTCATTGGACGCCGGACCGATCATGCCCTGCGACTCCATGAATGCGCGTGCTTCCGGATCTTCAACAGCCAGAGTCGCGAGTCTTTCATTTATGTTGTTGAATGCACTCATGGCCAGGAGTGCCATCCCGATGTCCTGGTAGAGAAGATCAGCCTGTTGCACTTCCTCGCTTTTTTCAGCAAGCTCCGGTACAGAAAGCAGTTGCAAGACCGATTGATCGGGACCTGGTCTCTGCACAAAGTCCTTCAGAAAGTTCCAGGGCTGGACCATCAATTTTCGGTCACGGGAGACCACGAAATAGTATTCGTTGCCATCTGCATCTTCAGCGCAAGCCCACCGCCACCCATATCTTTCTATAAACAGATGGGCAAGCACCGGACCAAGCTGGACAAGCAGTGCTTCCAACTGTGGCTCGCTGAACTGGTCTTTTTCTTTTTCAAATTCGACAAGAAATTCCGTCAGTTTTTTCTCAATTTTCTCAGATGGATTTATCGGGCTAATGCACCCAATCGTTTTCAAGCCCGCCTCAAAAAGAGCGTCCAACTCCGACTGCAAAACCGGCGAGAGAGGACGCTCTTCGATGCTCATGAGTTATTACGACCCGATGGTGCTTGCCTAATTACTCTTCGGCGCGTCTGCAGGTGGCGCCGAGTCGACTGACACGGAATTCGATTTCCAGCTTTCTTTCTCGATCTTCCACTCACCGTTTTCCACGACCAGATTTACTTCGCCTTTTGTCTCGTCTTTGATTTTGCCGACTAGAGGGTTATCCGTGACAACCGGCTTTCCGTCTCCAATCACTAACTGTAAGTTCGCCTTTGCTCCATCGACTTTGGACGAGACAATATGCACATCCTTCGGACACAATTCCTTCATCATACCGAACATCATGGTTCGATCTTGGGCAGGCGTGTTCTTCATATCCTTGACCGTCTTTTGCGTCAAATATGGAGTCACGTCCTCATACGTCTTCGCATTGAGCATCGCTTGATGATACTTGTTGTATACCGACTCTGGAGTCGCTTTGAATGCGTCCTCGCCGAAGCTCATCGTCGGCATCAGGCAAATCGCCAGACCGCTTACCAACAACGAAACGGGCACCACGCTAAATCTAGTCTTCATTTTGTCCCTTCATCCTCTTGAGAATGTCTACAACCAAGTTTGTTACGCCAGACCTTCAAAGTTTAGGAGAACATATTATCTCGCCCAACTCGCACGGTTATAACTGAATGTCAGCAGCTTCCATCGACAAAGTCTTGAACAGCTTGCGTCCACCTTCGGCGTTCAAATGAGCCGAATCCTCAAAGTCCGAATCGGTGAATTTGACGTCACTGTCCGGAAGTAAAAACTTTGCACCGTACTTCTTAGCCAGGTTTTTCGCCTTCAGATTTATTCCCTCAGGAACGGACTGCGGGAGCAATTGCAGGTTGGCGCGAGAAAGGGGCATTTGCACAAGACAGACCTTTACCTTCTCTCTCTGAGCGGTTGCCAGCAAACGCTCCAAGTACAAGAATTGCATATTGACTTGGCTTTCTTTGATCGGGCTATACATAAACCGATAATGTTTCAAATCGCCGGCCCAGGTGGCGGGCTGCTCATAAATAGGGGGACTGACTTTTCCATCGGCCAGAAGTGCCCGCCGGTAGCGATCCCAGCTCTTCGAACCCTTTTGCTTGGAAAAATCGGTCTGGCATGCACTCTGAAGATCGACTGCGTGTCCGGTCAACCACGCTGTCGAATTGACGAAAAGATCGCGCCAAAAAGCTCTTTCGCGATACAGATTCCACACCGAGCCGATCAGCGATTGACCGACTGATTCTGCTGTCTGCGTAGTGTCGAATAAATCAGAAAGACATGACCAATCGGCAATCGCCCGGTAGACGGGAGTTTTGGCCGGATCGCTAAGAGAAGGATCGAAAAATTCGCGGGGAGAAACGTCGCAGATCAAAAGTGCTGGCTTTCTTCCAGTTGCGCAGACCTTTCTAAACACATGGAACTGATCCGACATAACACTACCAGCGGTGCACAAATTGACCACAGAGATCGGGCGCTCGGCTTGTGCAGAGAGCAGTTTTTCGAAGTAGCGGGCCGATGAGTAGTTGGAAATATTGTTGATGACATAACTTTCGTCATAACGGGCCGGGCAATCATCCATGGCCTCGTCAGTGCGGATGGCAGGATAAAGAAATAGCGAAGAACCAATGAGCAAGACATCCGAAGACTTGCCATTGGCAAAGTATCGGCAAAGCTTTTCGCCAGTTCTGTCAAAGCGCACAGCTTGCCCAACAAACTGCCCGCCCTTAAGAACATCGAGGGGAACCAAACCGGCAATGGCAGCGCTAACAGCCACAACCAGGGCGCAGGTCCAGAGTAATGTACTTTCTAAAAGCCGTCTCACAAAAGCAACCTAATATAATTACCAAGAGAATACATGCTGACAAGCAGCTAATCACCTCAATGAACGTATCTTTAGACAATTGCCGGGCATTGACCGAGAAGTCAAGAAGCATTATTAGGATGCCATTAACCGACCGAAAAACCCCCATCTGGGACTATTTCATCAGTTGCCAACAGATCAGGTTCAAAATCAGGTCAGCCGACATTGGCGAAAAGCAGGTTCAAACTCTCTGCCATCGTCGGGTGCGTCCAGATAGTGTCTCTCACTTGCTCGTACGTCAGTTTGCCGATCATGGCCATTTGGACGACGGACATAATCTCGCCGCCCTCGTGCGCGAAGATCGAACAGCCCAAGATCTGCCCGCTTTTTTTGTCGATAACAGCCTTGAGAATGCCGCGCGTTTCACCGGCAGTGGTGGCGCGAGGAATTTTTGCAGCGGGCATTTTTGCGATCAGCACATCGTGGCCTGATTTACGCGCCTCCGCCTCCGTCATGCCGACACGTCCCAATTCCGGATCGACAAACAGCGTGTACGGCACTAATCTTCCTTTAGTCGAACGTTTTTTCTTTTCGAGAAACAGATCGCGCAAGATGCGAAAATCATCCCAGGAAACATGCGTAAAATGTGGGCCGCCATTGCAGTCACCAATGGCCCAGATGTCTTCTGCGCTGGTCTCGAGAAACTCGCTCACTTCAATATAACCGCGCTTGTCCAGCTTGACGCCCGTGGCTTCCGGTGCCAGATTGGAGTTGTTTGAAACTCGTCCTGTGGCAACAAGTATATGCGAGCATTCGAGAGTTTCGTCCGCATCTCCCTTCTTCAGAGCCAGTGTTGCGGTTTTTCCCGAACGTGAAACCGATGAAATTTCCACTCCTGAGACAAACTTGACTCCTTCTTTTTCGAGCACTTCCTTGATGGCACCGGCAATATCCTCGTCCTCTCTGGGAAGAAAACGGTCTGTGCGCAGAAGAACCGTGACAGCGCTCCCCAGTCTGCGAAAAATTTGCGCGAACTCGAGAGCGATATAGCCACCGCCGACGATGGCAAGATGAGAGGGCAATTCTTCCAATTCCATAATGCCGGCATTGGTAAGAAATCCGGCTTCCTCCAAGCCTGGAACATTCGGAATCATAGGCTTGGAGCCGGTGTTGATGACAATGCGCTCGCCTGTGAGCCGGCGCTTGCCTCCGTCCGATGCAGTTACTTCCACGACCTTGTGATCAACGAATTTCGCAGTGCCCAGTATGAATTCCATATTGGCAGTGCTGCTGAAGAGCTGCTTGTGAGTGTCGACCATCCCCTTCACTACACGCCGCTTGCGCTCTATAACGCCTTTGATGTGATCGCCGCCGTCCTTGACCGTGAGCCCGAATTGGTCGCCATGTTGGACGTGATGCAAGAGCTTTGCACTGGCGACCATTGTTTTAGTTGGAATGCACGCGACATTTATGCAGGTTCCGCCGAATTGCCCTTCTTCGACGAGCGCGACTTTCTTGCCGGCCGGTCCAAGAGCCATTGCCAGGGACTTGCCGCCCTTTCCACCGCCTACGATCAGATAGTCAAATTGCTCAACTGCCGCCACAAATGCCTCCTGGAATCCAATTCAAACCCAGGGGCATACTATACCGCGGTCACTCGTTTCCTGCGGCAATCAGTTCTGCAATATTAGCCGCGTGCAACGCGGCCGCTACAAGGCTTTGTATCCAGCGAATTGCATGCGCGCTCTAGAAATTCATGCTGAATTGCAATCTGGAGCCATTATTTTGGTGGCGCTGATGGCGATGCGGATGCCATCCACCCTGGTTGCCGCCTTGCCATCCACCCTGGTTGCCGCCCTGCCATCCACCCTGGTTGCCGTCCTGCCATCCAAGCTGGTTGCCGCCCTGGTAGCCGCGATCGAATTGTCCATAGCCCGGGTCGCGGATTATATTGATTCTGCCGCCGGCTTGATTGTGAATCATGCTGAGAATTTGACGCAGAATCATCTGCTGAACATATGCCTGGCGCGGATCGAAATCGTAGCTGTAATCATTGCCGTAGTTGCCCTGACGTCCATTACGGTCGGACGGCAAGAATTGCCGACCATTGTTGTAGGAGGCGCGATCAAATTGATCGAGTTGGCTGTCAGGATCCAATTGACCGGATCTATCTAATTGACGATAGTCGTTCAATTGAGCATAGCGGTCTAAGTTCGGCTGATTGCGGTAGTTGTCCGTTTGATACCTGCCGTCGTTTTGGGCGATTTGCAAGGTGTCGTCGTAATAGAATCTCCAGGCTTCAATCTCAGGGTGACTGAGTACTTGCTGGAAGGTCTGGTCGACATCGCCGTTGCGGCCAGTCTGGCTGCCGGGTCTGTAGGTCTGGTTGACGTCACCGCCGTAAGTTGGTCTCCACTGCCCGTTGTTGTCGACATAGCCGTTGCCGTCGTTCTGGCTGCCGGGTCTGTAGGTCTGGTTGACGTCGCCGCCGTAGGTGGGTCTCCACTGTCCGTTGTTGTCGACATAGCCGTTGCCGTCGTTCTGATTGCCCGGTCTGAAGGTCTGCCCGACGTCACTGCCATAACGGTTGCGCCAGTCGCCGGAATCCTGGTTCATCACTCCCGGTCTGAAGGTCTGGCTGACGTCGCTGCCGTAGGTTGAACGCCAGTTGCCTGAGCCATCGTTCTGGACGCCGGCTCTGAAGGTTTGTCCCACGTCGCTGCCATAGGTAGCGCGCCAATTGCCGTTGCCGGAATTATCGTTCTGGACGCCGGCTCTGAAAGTCTGCCCGACGTCGCCGCCATAGGTAGCGCGCCACTGGCCGCCGCCCTGGGGCTGGGTTTGCTGACCTTGCTGCCAGGTGGTCCCGACGTCTCCGCCGTATGTTGCCTTCCAGGAAGCACGTTGATAGGCGTCGTCGAATGCGCCAGTGCCGCCTGCGTCTGTCTGGGGGTTACCAGAATTTCCGAAATTTTCGTATGTCATGAGAGAGAAAAACCAAGGGTTCTGCAAAGGGATGAGTCCAGAATATGCCTGGAATAGGCAATGCACAATCGGTCACCCCCCGGTTTCCACCACCCGTGCCGGAAAGATTTCATCTTTAATAGGACTGGATCATGGTGAAAATACGGGGGTTTCGGGGATCGGGACGGTTGAAGTCTCAAACCGGCCGCTCGCCATCAACCCCCACATAAGGAATCCCCCAAAAAGAAGGAAGGGAAGGCTCCCGGGGCAGGGCACCTTCCCTCCTCACATCGCTAAGCACGAGGCCCAGCAACGGACTTGATAGAGAGATCGCTAGAATTCTCTAGAATGCTCTTAAATGAACAAGCGGCACACCTACATCAACCATATGGTGATGGTGGTAGTGCGTTTTGTAGCGACTCTCAAGTACAACTGGTGGATCGTAGGTTTCCATCAAGACCGGCGGTGCCGTGCGCTCGATGAAAACCGGCAACGATTGAACGCGTCTTTCCAAAACCACCGGAGCAGGATTGTCGATGAAGACGCGACGTTCTGCGACTGGTGCCAACACAGGCGACTCAATGAAGCGCACTGTATTAGAGGTCGGAACACGTACTGTTGTTGGTGCAACAACACTATTAGTGATTGTGCGGGTCTCTAACATGCTTGGCATGTTAGATGTGCTGAATCGTCTATATTCGACTACACCCGGTTGCAAAATATTCGTTTCACCATCGATGGTGCTACGCAATTCATAGCGGGTGACAGTATCTGCAAAAACCGGTAGAGATGCCGAAAGCGCAATCGCCGGGAGTGCTATAGCAATTAATTGTGATTTAAACATTTAGGAATCCTCCTTCCAGCAACGGCGAATCGCTTGTATTTGGCTTAAAACCATAGGTGCCGCTGTGTGATTGCCGAAGCAATTCAATGGTTGAGACTGGTCAATTGCCCAAAGGTTCCTTCACCAACCAATTTTAATTAGTGCTGCTAACTAATGCTTTACCATTTGCCAATCGTTTTCGAGATCTGATCTCGGCAATCCGAAATGAGCTGTGGCCCTGTGTTCTCACGCGTGAGAAATTCCAGCCAGGCAGTCAGATCCGTCAGCTTGCTCATTTTTCTCCACTTCTCAGGCAAAATGCCACCGGCTTTGGTGTAACCACTGGCGACGGAATCCGCCATTCCAGGAAGCGCCCCCAGTGGGTCTCTCAATAGATTTCCAAAATCGAAAAAAGGAGTACCGCTGAAGGCAAATTCCCAATCCAATACCGCCGCCACCTTCCAGCCCTCAGGTGCATTTTTTACAAGAATGTTGGATCCGTTGAAGTCCGCATGCGTTAAACATGGCTTTCCATCCCACTCGTTAAGAAGACTATTTTCCTCTTCTAAAAACTTCAGAAGCTCTGTAGCCAATTGCCAACCAAGTCTTTCCACTGCGACAGCATCCGCCAAACACTGGCGAGCATAGGCAAGAAGCCCAGCTCCGTTCATTTCCATCGGAGAAGTTATATCCAGCTTCTCATCAAAGAACCCAGCCTGTTCGAACTTAAATCCGTGAATTGCAGCCAGAGTCTCGCCAAGCGACTCTCCCAATTGCCAAATCTCTTCTCTACTTAATCTATCAATCACTGTTTCCAGCCGCACTCCGTCTATCCAGTCCATAAGGATAAAGGGATGTCCATTGATCGGATTCTCCCTCGAAAAATGCCAGATATGCGGTGCCGCAACCGCTGCGCCAACAAGCTCGAGAAGACGGAATTCTCTGACCACGCTGCTTGGATCCCTGACGCAAAAGCGCAAAAGTAACGGTTGTTCTTCTTCTGCCCGCTGAATTTTCAAATTAGTGTTAGCAAGTCCACCTTTAGCTATCTCAACCTCGGTCACTTTAAGCGACGGCAAGATCGGATGAAGCAGTGTTTCCACTTCTTTCTTAGATAGCTGAAAAACAGGCGTCGCTCGATTCCACCCTTCGCGCATTTCTTGATCCGATTGCTGTCAAATTTGCATCCAGAATACCCCAAGTTCGATATATCCATTCGATACTTCTGCGACCACAGAACGAAGCTGTAACAGTTGCTCATCTAGAATCGGCAACAACACTGATATGATTGCGCGGATGGCCGGAACGAATACCGCCGTAGTAAGCAAAGTGGACAGCGCCAGACCCGGCGAGCGTCCTGAAAAACGTTTTCGTTCGCCGCTGAGATATCCAGGTGGAAAGCAAAGAGCTATCGATCAGATAGCAAACCTCTTTCCTGAATCGGCAAGAGAGTTTCGCGAGCCCTTAGTTGGCGGAGGCAGCGTTTTCTTCTATGCAAGATCCACACAATTTGCCAGCAAGTATTGGATAAACGACAAGTTCAGCGAGCTGCACGCGTTTTGGCGAGCGGTTCAGAATGAAGAAATTTGCGCTCGTCTAATGCGCGAACTTGAGGCTTTAAGAGCCAGCTTTGGTGACGATCCGGAAAAGATCAAGAAATATTTCTTGCAAGCCCGGCAAGAAAAAACAGCAGACAGATATCGAGCGGCATTTCTGTTTTTCTTTTTCAATCGTGTGACCTTCTCAGGAACAACACGCGCCGGCGGTTTCTCCAGTGCAGCTAGTTTGAGCAGATTCACGGCATCGTCGATTCAGCGATTGGCCACACTTCCACAAGCCTTAGAGGGAGTGGAAATTACCAATTTGGATTTTGAGGACGTAATTCAAAAGCCAGGCAGAGGCGTCTTCATTTTCCTGGACCCTCCCTATTTCAAAGCTTCTCGCCTATACGGACGCGGCGGCATTCTCCATGAGTTCGATCACGCACGATTGGCACGTTCGCTCAAGGAGACTCCGAAGCACAAGTTTCTGATCACGTACGACGACTGCCCAGAGATTCGCAAACTCTACAAATGGGCGAACATTCAAGACTGGCAAATGCAGTATGGAATGAACAACTGCAATCTGAAGAAAGAAAGCAAGATTGGCGCAGAGCTGTTTATCTCCAACTACTAGCGAGTTTGGCGCTGAGTTGCTAGCAACAGCAGCAGGAGCGACGGCCACCGCACCTAATGCTTCTTGCTGCGAATGTCTTTGATTCTTTTATCAATTGAAGCCGCTTCGGCCGTTTTTCCTTCCTGCGTATATAACAATGAAAGCTCATGCAGTGTGTCTGCGAGTTCTAAGTGATTGCGACCCAAAGTCTTTTCTTGAACGCTGATGACGCGCTTATAGAGAGGCTCCGCTTGTTCGAATTTCTTTTGCTCCGCATACAATTTCGCCAGACTGGTCAGGCTCTTCAAGACTTCAACATCACTATCGCCGCCGATTTTTTCACAGATGGATAGTGAGCGTTTGTATGTCGCTTCAGCCTGATCGTATTTTTGTTGGTGCAAGTATGCATGACCGAGGTTATACAAACTAGCAGCCAGGCGCTTATCCTCAACTCCGCCGTTTTCTGCTTCCTTAACCGCTGCCGCTAACTCCTGTTCAGCTTCCTTATAGTGACCATCACGGAGGTGTTCTCGACCGGACTGAATATTTTTAGACCATTCATCCGTATCAACTCCCGCGCCGGACAGAATGCTCGGAGCTTGGTTGCCGGATTTCTCATTAGCCTCGGAGAATTTCTTAGACAGCTCTTCCGCTTCCTCAATTTTTTTCTCGGCGCGGTAAACCAAAATCAAATTGTTGGCGTTATTGATGACATCAGGGTGATCGAGCCGCAATGTTTTCTCTCTGATTGCAAGCGATCGTTTAAACAGAGGCTCCGCTTCGGCAAATTTCCGTTCGTAATAATACAGTGCCGCTAAATTGTTGATACTTGTCGCCGTATCGGGATCATCAGTGCCGGCGTTCTTTTCCCAGAGAGGAATCGCCCGCTTATAGAGCGCTTCTGCCTGCGGGAATTTCTTTTGCGATCTATAGACAACAGCAAGGTTATCGAGAACAGTAGGCAAAAACCGATCGGTGGGTTCCTTTTGCTTTTCTGCCAGCGGTAAAACCTTCTGCAGAAATATTTCTGCTTGCCCGTAATCTTGCTGGGCCAGATACAAAGTACCCAATCCATTGAGATTCATGATTTTCAGCCGATTGCCAGGATCCTTCGACTTTTCCGCAATCGCTAATGAACGCTTGAATAGTGGCTCTGCTTCGCTGTATTTCTTTTGCGTTTCATAGACGTCAGCCAATCTGCTCATGCTCAACGCCAGGTGCACATCATTATGATCTTGCTCTGCTAATTTCATAGCTTCTGCAAAATTCTTTTCAGCATCGGCATGCTTCGATTGCTTCAGATCCGCCACGCCTGCATCCATTAAGTGCATAAAGCCTGCGTCATCCGCACAAACCCGCGATGCCACTCCCGTTGCAAGTAAAACGGAGAGCATTAGTCGTGTGCATAATCTTGTGCATACTTTACTCATCAACTTCACCTTTTCGCTTCCAATTCTTCCCAGCTTTTGAACAATTGATCCAACTCTTTTTGAGCTTGCTCTTGTTGCTTGATCAGCTCTTGAAGTTTCGCATAGTTTGCCGCATATTCCGGCTTGTGGAGATCGGATTGAATGGTCTTCAATGCCGCTTCTTTCTTTTCGATTTTTTCCGGCAGTCGCTCTAGTTCGCGCGATTCTGCGGTAGTTAAACCGGAGCGAACTTTGCCTGCTGGCTTGGAAGACTTGCCTGGCTTCTCTAGGCTTTCTTGCTGTGCTGCCTTTTCTTGCTGCGCAGCTTTTTCTTGTTTTGCTGCCTTTTCTTGTTTTGCAGCTTTTTCCAGCTTTGCAGCCCTGCCGTTTTCCGGTGCGCCGAACTCCTCGGACGCCTGTTCGTACTGCTCGTAATCGACAAAGTATTCAGCCTTGCCTTTTCCATCAAGGGCGAGAATGTAGCGGGAAACAGAATCCAGCATCAGGCGATCGTGCGTGACCAGAATCACAGCTCCCGGAAAGTCGTCCAGACTTTCTTCGAGCACCTCTAAAGATGGGATATCCAGGTCGTTGGTAGGTTCATCGAGAATGAGAATATCAGCCGTCTTCAGCATCAGATTAGCAATCAAGATTCTGGCTTGCTCGCCGCCGGACAGATAGCTAATCGGCATATTCAACTGATCCGGGCGAAACAGAAATTTCTTCGCCCAACTGACAATATGCGTGCTTCTGCCGCGATAATTGACTGTTTCGCCCTGGTGGCTGAGTGAATCTTTGAGCGTCTTTTGTTGATCGAGTTGCTCTCGACTTTGATCAAACCAGACAACTTTCAAATCGTCGGCGCGTTTCATGGTTCCCGAATCGGGTTGAAGATCGCCGGCAATGATTCGCAACAGCGTGGTTTTACCTGTGCCATTCCGCCCGGCCACGCCGAGTTTTGTGCCAGGTGATATGACAAGGTCGAAATCCGACAGCAACTGGCGGCCGCCAATGGTTTTCGAGATTGCCTTGAGCGAGAGTAGTTCTTTCGTCTTTCGTCCGGATGCGTCAAAACCGATTTCAACGGGTGCGGTGAGAGCATTGCGCTGTTTCACTTCCGCCAACTGTTCCATCAACTCGCCGGCATCTTTGATGCGTCCGCGCGCTTTGGTTTGACGCGCCCTGGCTCCGCGCTGCAGCCAGGCAATCTCCCGGCGCACCTTGCTGGCCAGCGCCTGCTGCTGGTGAAACTGAGCTTCAACCTGCTGGTCTTTTGCTTCCAGAAATTGGCTGTAATTGCCTTTTACACTGAGAAAACCTTGCGGGTAGGTGGGATTGAGCTCAATGACTCGATTGGCCACAGTCTCGAGAAACGCCCTGTCGTGGCTGACCAACAGGTATGCAAAGTCCGCTTTCTTGAGCAAACCCTCCAGCCACAAGATGCCCTCCAGGTCCAAATGGTTGGTCGGCTCGTCCATGAAGAGAAGTTCAGGTTGTTGAACGAGTACGCTGGCAATTGCCAACCGTTTGCGCCAGCCGCCGGAAAGGGAGCCTGCCGCAGCGTTCCGGTCGGGAAAGCCTATTTCCGTCAAGGTCGAGTCAATAGACGCCGCCCGCTCGTAATCCTCAAATTGCACTTCCTGTGCGGCAGACGTGACAATTTCCTCGACGGTCGCATCCGGATCGTAGGTCTGCTCTTGCGTCAAAAATGAGATGCGCAGCTGCCTGCGCAAGACCACAGAGCCCCGGTCCGGGTCGACCTCACCTGCCAATATCTTAAGCAAAGTTGATTTACCGGCGCCGTTTGGACCGATAAGACCGATGCGCTCGCGCTCCTCAATACCGAAAGAGATATCCGTAAAGAGCGGGCGCGAGCTGTATGATTTGCTGATAGTTTGGCAGCTGACGAGAATTCCCAAGCGCCAGAGTCTCCGTTTGTGTGCAGAAATAATAGCCAAAAAATTAGGCTTTTTCGTTGTCTCTACGCCGGAAAGTCGTAAGAGTGCTCTAATAGATATGATTTGCCACTCACCTTTCAGGCAGGGCGGCAGGTGCCACAGCGGCGTTCCCCTGACGAAACCGAGATGGGAAATCGCGCTAAATAAAAGGTAACCAGAGCGACAACGCTCGAACGGAAACTCAAACGGCCATGCTAAGACTGGATAAAATCAGCAAAATCTACCCGACGGGCGAAGCACTCAAGGAAGTGACCTGGGAGGTAAAGACAGGCGAAAGAATTGGATTGGTCGGCGCCAACGGCAGCGGCAAAACGACGCAATTCAAAATCATCATGGGAGAGATCGAGCCCACCTCAGGCCTTGTCATCAAGCCGGCCGGGTTGAAAATCGCTTGTCTCAGCCAGGAATTCGATGTGCATGTGGAGAACACCGTCATCGATGAATTGCTGCGCGCCTATAAGGACGTCGAGGAAATCCGGCACGCTTTGCATGTGGTGCAGCACGAGATGGAAACAGCAGCACCGGAAAACATGAATAAGCTGCTGCACAAGCTGGATAAATTGCAGCGCGAATTTGAAGCCAAAGACGGATATGCGCTGGAGCACAAAGCCGAAAAGATTCTCCCTGAAATCGGCATGACGCTGGACGATGCCGAACGGCTTGTCGGCACTTACAGTGGCGGCTGGCAGATGCGCATCGGTCTGGGCAAGATTATGCTTCAGTCTCCCGACCTACTGCTGCTCGACGAACCGACCAACCATATCGATCTAGAAACGGTAGAGTGGCTGGAAACCTATTTGAAGAGTTTGACGATTCCTATGGTGATCGTTTCACACGATCGTGAATTCCTAGACAGGCTATGCACAGGCATAGTGGAAGTCGAGCGCGGTGTTTCAACCTATTATCACGGCAATTACACCGCCTATGTCACAGCACGAACGCAAATAAGAGAAGCGCAGGAAGCAGCCTACGAGCGCCAGCAAAGAGAACTGGAAAAACAACAAGCGTTCGTCAATCGTTTTCGAGCCAGCGCCACACGCAGCACGCAGGCAAAAAGCCGAGAAAAGCAATTAGACAAGATCGAACTTATCGAGGCCCCTGAGAGTGAAGAAAACACTCTCAAATTCCGCTTTCCGGCAGCCGCTCGCAGCGGCAGAGAGGTGGCGGAAATAAGAGAGATGTCTCACATGTATGGCGAGAAAGTCATTTTTCTCGGTGCGAATTTAGAAATCGACCGAGGAGACAGAATTGCCATGCTCGGACCGAACGGCTCCGGCAAATCCACTTTGCTGCGCTTGTTGATGGGCACTGAAGAACCAACGGAAGGCAGTTGCAAGCTGGGCGAGCACAATATTATCCCGGCGTATTTCGAGCAGAATCAGGCAGAAGCGCTTGATTTATCAAAAACAGTTTTGACGACAATCTCTGATGAAGTTCATGATTGGGAAGATACAAAAATCAGAACCTTATTGGGTCGATTTCTTTTTCCGGGTGATGAAGTTTTCAAAAAGGTCGAATCGTTGAGCGGCGGTGAAAAGGCGCGTTTGGCAATGGCTAAGATGCTCCTCAAGTCAGCCAATTTTCTGGTTCTTGACGAACCTACCAACCACCTCGACATTCCGGCAAAAGAAATGATCGAAGAAGCGATCACAAATTATGAAGGCACTGTTATTGTGGTTTCCCACGACCGCTATTTCATTTCCAAAATCGCCAACCGAATCATTGAAATTCGCGATGGGGATCTTGTCAGTTATAGCGGCAATTATGCGTATTATCTAGAGAAAAAAGAAGAAGAGAAAAACGCGGCTGTGGCAGCCAAACACGCCGCAGAAGAAGCGAAGCGCCGGGCTGAAAAACTCGCCAAGCAGAAAGAAAAAGATAAAGAGAAAGAACGGCTTAAGAAGGATAAGAAGTAACTGGTCTTCCGCTAAGTGCTACTGAGGATTGGCGTCGCTCTTCATGCTTTGGGTTGGATGTGGATCTAATTCCAGATAACCGGTCTTCTCGTCTTTCTTTCTCTCAAAGGTCCATTCATCACTTAGATCGAGTATGACCAACTCGATGGTTGTATAGACTTTGCTGCCGTTCATCAAATGCCCACCGATGGATTTTCCGGTTGAATCACACGCAGAAAGATGGATATGCATGCTTGTATCTGACAGCGTTCCGATGACGGATACAATTTCCAGCGGTCCTTCGAACACCTTGGTCTCACTTGCCCCAGCCATTCGCAAGCATGCCACGCTAAGGGATCCTACTGCGGTGGCGATGACCCCAGCCTTGATGTGGTGCTCCGAAGCGATGCGTTTTAAAGCGCCCTGCAATTCTTCGCCTGGTTTGAGCCGCTCGACTATCGATCGCTGTCTATTTGTCACGGTGCTGACCTCATTCTCGCATAGCGTGCGTTTTGCAACTTCTTCACTTTGCTTTTCCGGTTTGAAGTGTCCTGGAGCGTCATTGGTTTCCGATGCTGATACATTTGCCGGCGAAAGAAAAAGCAAAACACAGGTCATGCCAAGCATCGTAACGAGGCGGTGGGCACTTCTTGTTAGCCGATCTTTGGTTCTAGTCATTTCCCTGCATCAATCGGAGTCTTGGAACACTTTCGTTAGGGTAATTTGAACAATGATACAGCAAGAGAAGCGCGAACCAATCACCACTAAACAAGAAGACGCTTCCCTTCTGCGTCAGCCGTTACCGGATGCAACATCGGGAAGACCTCTAGTTTTACATAATGCTCTTTGTTTGTATTGATTACGAAGAATCGCTTGTCGGGGTATTTCACTTTGCAGTCACGCATCGCATTAATGACGAGCAAGACATTGTTAGGGTCATCGTCAGACATCCCAAAGCGATGTGGTGGCTCTTTTCCATATTTTTCCAGTGCCTTTTCAACTGCAGCTTTGATTGCCACTTTCTTCATTGCCGCAATCGTCATATTGGGAGTGTCAATATTCAGCTCTTTTTGCACCGCCGGATTCGACACCGTGTAGATACACAAGATGGATAGGGGAGCAGCCAATAGTCCTTTGTCAGCGAGTGCTTTGAAGCCGGCCTCGATCGTGGCGGGAGCATGGCCACGAGCACTAATGAACACTACGGGTCTCTGCTGTTTTGCGGCGTGCTCCAGCAATGGCCACGATGGACCCTGCCAACCGGAACTACTAACGGCTGAAATTAGATCCTTCGAGAATTGTTGCTCGGAAGCCTCAATATCAGGAGAATCACGGAAATCTCTATAGGTGTGTTCGTCCCTCGTTGCCCATTCTTCCCAAATGCCGCTTTTGCCAATATGCTCATGAACTGCGGCAAATTCACCGGAAGAAATTGCTCGTTCTGCCTTTGTCTCTGCATTCCATAGATACAGTTTTGTCGGAAGGAAAAACAGATTGTCGTCTAAGTCGAAAAAGTAAAAGCTGATGCTTCCGTCGTTTTCTGTCATCTTACACCCCTTGGACTTCGTACTTCAGCCCACTACTTCTCAATCTTCACCTTATCCGTCATAAACACATAAGACTCAACAAGCTCCTTGAATGCAGGAAAACAGCCTTTGAAGTCTTCCTCATTGCGCGCGGTCAAAATCACCAGCACAATGCAATTCTTCTCCTCCATATATGCCACAGCTTCGCAATTGCTGTTTTTATCCGCGCTCAAATAACGCACTTCCGCTCGTTTCTTCTCTTTGCCATAAACGATTGGTTCTTGCTCTGTCGCTACAATCATCGGCGAGGATTTCTTCATATAATCAATATCGGTTTTAATTGCTTCTGCAAAGGTCTTACCTGACTTTGGCTGAACCCTCGTATACATCACCGATGGGCTCTCCGCCCAACTCCCGTCCTTGGGATAAAACACCGCTACCAGTCCTTGCTCTTTACCCGCCTGGTTATCGAGCACCCAGCCTTTGGGCGCAGACAACATATAAGCATGATCTTTTCCATATATGATTCCGCCCACATTTTGACCGGGGGAATTGGGCGATGCAGCGGCTTGCTCGCTTCGCACAGGTTCTGCATTTTGTGCAAAGATCGGTAAACTTGCCGAAGCATTCAGAATAAGTGCGATACTCAAGCTCGACGCGATCTTAAAACGATCATTCAATTTTTTCATAATCTTTTTCCGGCCAGACGTTACCGAGGGATTTCTTTCGGGCGTAATAATCATAACGATAATTGACCTTTACTTACTGGCGGGTCTTCACACGGTCCTCACATTCCGACCATAGGATGGTTATGTCGGACGTGAGTCAGCCATAACAAGCCGACTGGAGCTTTTCTGGTGCATTGCCGCCGCTGTGGGCGCGGCGGCAGACACCGCACAAGCTTCGGGAGGGGCGCTGTGGCGCGACCTCATAAAGGAGTAAGAAGTCAATGTCAATTGGGATTAAACGTCCCAGTAAGCTACTCTCGGGCTTACTGGAAGGTCGTCGCTCGCACTTTCTCTCATGCATGTCAGTCAGCTTGTCAATGCTGCTCTCCACAAGTGCGGCTTTGGCGACAGGAGGGATGGTGCATCAGGGCGTTAATATCTCGGGAGGAGAATTTAACCAGCAGACGGTCCCGGGTGTAGTTGGAACCAATTACATCTATCCATCGCAGTCGGAAATTGACTTCTATTCGTCGAATGGAATGACTTGTATTCGTGTTCCATTTTCATGGGATCGCATGCAACCAACTGAGAATGGTCCCCTTGACCCTGCAGAGCTGGCCCGACTTGATGCTGTGGTCAACGCGATCACTGCAAAAGGTATGAGCACAGTCATTGATCCGCATAATTATGCTCAATACAAGACAAGTATTGTCGGCGTTCCGGGTGGATGGCCGAATTCGATGTTTGCTGACTTCTGGGGAAGATTGGCAGCGCACTACAAAAGCAATCCGAAAGTTATTTTCGGTCTTATGAATGAGCCGATTGGAGGCGGCATGACACCGACAATGTGGTGCGCGTCCTCACAAGCCGCCATCAATTCGATTCGCGCTGCAGGCGCGACCAACTTGATACTGGTGCCTTCTACAAATTGGGAGCATCCGGTCAACTTTATAGATCAAAACGCAGCTGCAATGATCAACATCACAGATCCGGGCAACAACTGGTCTTACGATGTTCACCAATATCTGGACTTTGACGGCTCAGGCACGCACACTGATTATTTGAGCGTTGCCGATGCGGTGGCCACTCTGAGCTCATTTACTGCCTGGCTTAAGGCAAACAACCGCACTGCATTCCTGAGCGAATTCGGTGTCACTTCAGCATCAGGGGCCTGCGCGGATTTGGATGCCATGCTCAAGTATATGCAGGCAAACAAAGATCAGTGGACGGGCTATACGTATTGGACAGCAGGCGCATGGTATCCGACCGATTATATGTTTAGTGTAGAACCTGTGGGTGGGCGCATAACACCGCAGATGCAGACTCTTATAAACAATTTGAATGCATCGCCGCCGCCTCCGCCACCTCCTCCTCCACCGCCCCCACCTCCGCCGCCACCACCCCCACCACCCCCACCTCCACCTCCTCCTCCCCCCAAGAAAACTCCACCACCTAAGAAAACACCACCACCCAAGAAGACCCCTCCGCCCAAGAAGACTCCACCACCCAAGAAAACTCCACCGCCTAAAAAAACACCACCACCCAAGAAGGTGCCGTCAGGCACTTAATACCGAACAATAGGCATTACCTGCAGGCGACTTGAGGGTCGACAGAAGAGGCAAGTGCCGGGGAGCATCTCCTCGTAACCGCTCCCTGGCACAACGCCTCTAAATTCATTAAGCGACGCCGAATTTCAGGAATTGAAAGAAACACCCATGAATCGATTGAGCATGAAAAAGAGAATCAAATTTCCTGAGCGCAATCAAAAAGGAAACATCCTTATGGTCATATTGGCCAGCGTGGCTCTTATCATCGTGCCTTTGATAATTCTCGCCTCTCAGAGCGGGCTCTATTCAATTGATCGAGATCGCGCGAAAAACGCGGTCGAGGCTGCGGCACTGCTCGCTGCCAATGATATGTCGCGTGTGATTATTGATGATTCTCAATTCGGATATGTTTCCCTGAGTAATTCTCCGCCCAATGGAGAAGGGACGCTTGCGCGAGACGGTGAACCACTGCCGGTGACAGGTATCAACACGCTGATGGGGACAATTCGTCAACTGGCGATTTTCGGCAACGAAGTTCAAAATCAAACAATCAGTGAGCTGGCCGAAGATGACCGAGAGGCTCTTGAGTCGACGGTTGATGATTTGAATTCCGCACTGGGTACAGCACTTAAACCTGCTCAAGGGCAAGAAGAAGTACTGAAAGACAATCACGGTACAAAAATCGACATAGTAAAAGACGTCACTGATTTTTTGACAACGCACTCGCCACCGGGACTAAAACTCGAATCAGTGGAAATGGAAAATGGCTGGCTGTCCAGTACGGGAAGATCTTCCGTTCCGCTGCCCAGTCCAGGACGATTTGCGCATATCAAAAAAGGCGAAGCAATTGAAGATGAATATCGAGCATTCGTTGATGTTCCTTTCAACGAAAAATCCTATACATTTGCAGGACTGGGAAAATCGTCGGCGCTCGTTAGCAATGCAGAATTTCAATCAGCAGATGAAAAACACATCAACTCCATAGTGAGAGTGAAGGCACGTTTTGTCAGAAACAATCAGTTCAAACAAGCTAACCCATTCGGTGTGGAGGCTCCGGACCAAATAGAAATCTCCGCTGCAGCGCAGCCCTACACAATGGAAGAAAGTGGCCCGGCCGGAGTCATGACGGTGAGATTTTCAGGAGGCTCAATTCCAGGGCTGCATTCGTGGAGTGAATTCCTGCAGAATGGCAATTTTCACGATCGGCAAATAATGACCTATCAAGCCCTGGGTGGGGACTATCCGCTGGACGCGCGCGCCGTTATGCGACCCAGCCAGCTGGATTCGGCAGGTGGCACGTCGCAGCAATTTGCGGAGCATCTGTATTACTGGCTTCGCAATGGGCATTTGCGAGAGCGCCTGGGTTCTATGGTAGAAATGCTCAGCCAGAGATTTCAATCGGGGCCCAACGATATTTACGCATACGAAATTAACAACAATGGTAATATCTCCCGCCGGACAATCGCGCGCGATCCTTTTCCTGTCGGCTTTACCGCAGAGCAACAAGTCTCAACGACAATTGATACCAGCACTAACGCAGGTGTACATCCGATCATTATTTTCAGAAACAATGTAAAACGACTGGGCAATCAAGCCGGTGGCAAGCACGGCGGTCAGCCCATTGCCGGAAATCCACTCAACTGGTGCGAACTGTCGGAGTACGGCGGAGATGATTTCATTGCCAGTGCAGTCCGCAAGGGCCGGATGGCGACTGGACTGACGCTTTTCAATCCATCCGATTCGCATTCAACATTTAGAACAATCGACGGAAATACAGTCTGCCTGCAACCACGCAAGAGTTTCTATAGCGGCGGACTGGCGGTCGACATTGAAATCGGCGGCATCAATCTGCCGAAGCAAAACATGGACGCCGAAACAATCAGTCTCGTGAAACGCGCCCGCGGCGGTTTCGGACCACCACGCTAATAGAATTTCCCGCGTTTCAATTTTTGTTCCTCCAAATTCCAAAACTCATGAGGTTTTAGGCTCTCGGCAAAATACCGGTCGTGAGTGACGACAATCATTGCCCCCGGGTACCCTTCAAGAGCCTTTTCCAGTGCATCGATTGCGAGAATGTCCAGATGATTGGTCGGCTCATCCAGAATCAACAGATCGGGACTCTCGAGCATACAAGAAGCCAACAAAAGCTTTGACTTTTCCCCCTGGCTCAGTGATCCGATTTTCTTGAACACGTCATTTTTCGAGAATTGAAATCGATTCAAGAATGTTCGCCACTCGGCTTCACTCATGGGCTGCGCGCCAATTGCCTGAAAATACTCCATCATGGAAGCGTCGGAAGGAAGCGACTCCTGGTGTTGCGGCAGGTAGCAGATTCGAATTCCTTGTTTCAAATACAAATTACCGGATTGCTGAGCAACCTGGCCGACAATCAACCTGAGCAAAGAAGTTTTTCCGCTGCCGTTTTTCCCTGTTAGTATCACCCGAGCAGACCCAATCAGTTCCGCCGTCAGATCATTCAAAATAGTCTGGTCTTCAACCGAGTAGGAAATGTTTTCCAAACGCACAATCGGTGATTGATGTTGAGCGCGACCGTCAATCGCCAGACGCATAGAATCAAGATGGCGCGGTTTTTCAACTTTCTCCCTCTCGATGATCCGATTCAATCTTGCTTCTCTCGCCTTCGCTTTCGCTGCGACCTTTTTCGAGCGCCCACGCAAATAATCATTGACGGTGATGTTTTCCGTTTTGCAGGCTTGCTGTTTCACCTCCCGGATATCTTTTGTCAATTGTTTTACTTTCTCTTGCTGCTCTTTATACTGCCGCGCAATACGCAACCGCTCTGCATCTTTTCTGGCCTTGTACCAGGAATAATTGCCGGAATAGCTTTCGATCTCCGGCAGGCGAGCGGGTCCAATTCCAGAATTCTAGTGCAGGTGCGGTCCAGGAAAAAGCGGTCGTGCGAAACAATCATGCAAGCGGCTGGGGAGTTATCTATAAATTTCTCCAACCATTCGATCGATTGCAGATCGAGATTATTTGTCGGTTCATCCAAAAGCAGCAAGTCAGCATTTAGCAAGAGTACGCGCGCCAGAGCGGCACGAGTTTTTTGCCCTCCGCTGAGCGTTTTCAACATTCGCTGTGGATCAACACATTCGAGATCAACTGCCTGCAGCACGCTGTGAAATCTGCCCTCTCCGGCATAGCCGCCCGCGTTTTCGAACTCATCGACTGCCCGATCGTAGTCGAGCAGCACCCTCTTTTCGCAATCCGGACCATCCAGACGCGCAATGGTTTCCAAACTTGCTGCTGCTTCCAACAGCCGCTGGTGCGCGGTGAAAAATTGCGGCGCGACATATTCGCCCAGTGTAAGTTGATCGTGCAGATGCAAACTCTGTGGCACGAATCCGACTGTGCACTTTTCTGGCAGCGCAATAGAACCGTAGTCAGATTCGGTCAGACCGGCGACAGTGAGAAGAAGGGTCGTCTTGCCGCAACCATTGGGTCCGACGATGCCGACTTTCTCACTCCGGCTGACGACAAAAGACGATTGCTCGAAAAGCAATTGCTCCCCGAAATATTTTTCAAGATTTGAAACACGCAACATAAAATCACCTCCTGAAACCAAAGCGTGGCTCAGGATGGCGATCTGATCTCAGGCGCGCGCACGACAGTATTCCGATGCAATCTGAATCTATCAAGCAACAACCCAAAGTCAGGCGACGCCAAGTCCAACGGACTCTAATGCCCTGAGCTTTCTATCGGGTGGCTTGATCGATCATCGGAAGTCCTCTTTTGTTGGGGCGATGCTGTGCATTGCCCTGGAATATTTGCTTGGCGGACGGGCGACGCATGGCATCGTCCCTAAATGCCGACAATGTCAATATACCACACAGCCGCACTCTGTCTAGCCTGCCCTTAACAAGAAGCGGTTTAACACAGAAAAATTCCATATGTATGTAGAATATGCACTTCGACAGGCGAGAAAAGGAACAGCATATGCCTCTTCATTACATCGATGGCAAATTCACCAAGGGCAGTGGCACCGAAATAATCGAGGTGATTAACCCAGCGACCGAGGAAGTTATTGATACGGTTCCGCGCGGCACCGCGAAAGACGTCGAGGCGGTTGTGAAAGTCGCCAAGGAAGCTTACCGAGAATGGCGCAAAACGCCGGCCAACACGCGCGCTCATCTGATGCACGAAGCGGCAGCTAAAATGCGCGAGCACAAAGATAAAATCGTCCACTTGCTGACTCTGGAAGAAGGCAAACCGGTTCCTGAAAATGAAGAAGAATTCGAATGGCTGGTGAATACCTTCGACTATTACGCCGAATTGGGTCGCCACGAGCGCGGTCGCGTTTTACCCTCTGGCGAGTATTCTCAGCTTAACCTGGTTTTGAAAGAGCCGTACGGTGTGGTGGCATGCATTATTCCCTGGAATTATCCCTTGCTTCTGATGGCATGGAAGGTCGCTCCTGCCCTGGCAGCAGGAAACACCATCATCATCAAGCCGAGCGAAGTCACACCGCTTTCCACGGCTTACCTGGCGGAACACTGCTGGGATCATTTCCCGCCCGGCGTCATCAATGTAATCAACGGCTATGGCAAAGAAGTTGCAGAACCGCTGGTGCAGCACATTGACGTCCCCGTGATTGCATTCACTGGCAGTCTTGCCACCGGTCAGCGCATCGCGTCAATCGCGGCACCAATGATGAAAAAACTGCATCTGGAATTGGGCGGTAAAGACGCATTTGTAATCTGTGATGATGCCGATCCGGAAGTTGCCGCACGAGCTCTAGCCTACGCAGCTCTCACTAATGCAGGACAAGTCTGCACGTCTTCAGAGCGAGTCTATTTGCCGAAGAGCAAAGCCGCGAAGTTTACCGAAGCACTGGTCGCGCACGTCAAAGCACTCAAACTGGGACCAGGCATTGAACCATCCACTGACGTCGGTCCGATGATCGGCGCTACGTATAGAGAAAAGGTTGAAGGGCACATTGCCGATGCCGTTAAGAATGGTGCCAAGGTTTTAACTGGCGGCCGCCGCCCGCAAAATCAGCAGAAAGGATTTTTCTACGAGCCGACGGTGCTCAACAATGTCAATCACTCGATGATGATCATGCGGGAAGAAACCTTTGGCCCAGCAATTCCATTGATGGAATACGACACTTTCGAACAAGCGATCGAACTTGCCAACGATTGCGTTTTTGGTCTAGGTGCCTGCCTTCTCACCAGCGATCCGATGAAGGCAAAACTGTTTCTCGAAGAAGCAAAAGCCGGAACAGTCTGGATCAATGATCCACTCACCGACAATTACGCCGGTCCGTTCGGTGGCATGAAGCTAAGTGGCGGGGCGCGCGAATTGGGTCAGGAAGGATTGGACTCATTCCGCGAAACCAAGCACGTGCACTGGGAATTTGCCACCAGCGCAAAATCCTGGTGGTACCCTTACGGGAAATAATCGGAAGTTTTCCAGTAAGACTTGGCGTCGTCTCTTGATGGCAGAATATAGAGCAATCTGCTCAACTATTTTGCCGGCGTTTCTGTACCGCCACTTTTCAAATAAATTGGCTCGTCGTCATTGATACTCATGATTTTTCGCTGCAGTTCCGTAAAAACAGTCGGCTTCACGGCGACGACGCCGGAAAATGGATGGGTGTATTCCGCCAACAGAAAAATGTTCAAGGTCAAGGGAATCAGCAGACATGCAAGTATTCCGGCATGAAATCTCTTGCTCTCAGGAGCGAACATAAACGTCAACGTGATGATTCCTGCAGCGCCAATGGCGATTATTGACCAGAGATGAGGGGGCAAACCCGCATTCATTGTCGCAGTGCGAACTCTCCGCAAGGCGCCCAGCACGTTCATCGCGTCAAAATACGCATGATAGATAACCACTTCTCGATCGTTGGTCGGCTTTACGGAAAGAGACGCTTCCCAGAGGTCATTCATAATCGCCTGTGCCTTGGGACTCTCCTTTCCCACTGCCAAAAGTGGCCATTCATCACTAATAACGGAGGCAACGTATTGTCTGCATAGCCCGCGAATTCTTTTGCGGTCGACTTCAGGCAAACCTTTTGCGTCTCGAAAAACCTCGCCTACGCTGCTGGCCTCATTGACGATGTTCGACTGCGCTGTTGCAAAGTCTCGCATCGCCTGGGCAATGAAAAAACCAAGCAGCACGGAAAACATCATGCCGGCAACTGTGAGCGTAGGTTGCATGAGCATTCGATGATGCAGGCGTGCATGTTGCGGAATGAGCTTAACTACTAAGTAGCAGCTCCACGATGATACGATGCCTAGCATCAAGAGGAAAAAAAGTACGGACGAGATGACTGGCGACATAGTTGCTCATATATTTGGAAAGGACAATGATAACGAACTGTCAGGCCCCTATTCAAGGAACTGAATCTAAGGTGCTCAAGAAGCCGCCATCCAAAATCCGATTATCGCTTGACATTTTCATTGTCTTTGTTTTGGTCTTCTTCATAACCTGTCTGACAAGCTGCAGTCGAGAACCGGCCAGCCAAACGGACACACTGGCCTTGATTCCCATGGGTTCGACAGACGAGTTTTGGAAGAGCGTCCATGCCGGAGGAGTTCAAGCTGCACAGAAGCTAGGCGTAAAAATCATTTGGCAGGGACCGATTCGCAGAGACGACCGCACCGCGCAGATTGATGTGGTGGAAAACATGATCGTGCGCGGCGTAAAAGGCATTATTCTGGCTCCCATCGACAATATGGCGCTGCGAGCACCGGTCGAGGATGCGTTTCGCAACAAAATTCCGGTCGTGATAATCGACTCCAATCTCAATAGTGACAAATCGATCAGCTTTGTCGCCACTGACAATTACAAAGGCGGGATCATGGCCGGCGAGCACATGATCAAGCTGCTGAAGGGAACCGGCCGGGTAGCGATGCTGCGCAACGTGGAGGGCAGCGCCAGCACGGACAATCGGGAGCGCGGTTTTCTGGACACGCTGAAGAAAGCCACAGGCATCAAAGTCGTGAGCTCGAATCTCTATGCCGGAGCGACCACGGAGTCTGCATATAAAGCCAGTGAAAATCTCCTGGCACCACTCAAATCAGCAAGCGGAGAAGTAGCACTGGACGGTATTTTCTGTCCCAACGAATCGAGCGCATTTGGAATGTTGCGAGCTTTGCAGGACGGAGGTTTGACAGGCAAAATTCGATTCATCGGATTCGATGCGTCTCAAAAGCTTGTGAAGGGTCTGGCGCAAGGCCACATCGATGCGCTGGTGGTGCAGAACCCCGTGCGCATGGGCTATCTCGGAGTGGAAAAACTGGTTGATTACCTGCACGGAAAAACAGTCGAGAAGAAAATCGACGTACCGGCAACGCTGGTTACGCGTGACAATCTAAAACAGCCAGAGATTGCAGAATTGGTATCACCAGACCTTAAGAAGTGGCTGAAGGAATAGATAGGGATATGAATACGAGCGCTGAGCCCCGCCTCAAAGTCGAAAACATCAAGGTTCGCTTCGGCGGCACAGTCGCTCTCGACGGCGTCGACTTTTCTGTCGCGCCCGGAGAGATAGTTGCCCTCATTGGCGAAAACGGCGCCGGCAAAAGCACATTGATGAAAGTCTTGTCAGGTGCTGTCCTGCCAAACGAAGGGTCGATGCAACTGGACGGCAAGTCCTTTGCTCCTCACAATCCCGAGGATGCGCGTCATAGCGGCATCGCAATGATCTATCAAGAACTTTCATTGCCTGCGACTCTTACCGTTCAGGACAACATTTTTCTCGGAATGGAAATCTCCAAAGGCTGGGTTCTGGACAGGGGAAAAATGCGTGAGGTCGCACAAACTGCACTCCAGGACCTGGGGCGGGACATTAGGTTAGACACAGAGGTTCGCCATCTCTCCATCTCTGACCAGCAATTAGTGGAAATTGCGCGCGCCAGTGCCGTAGGCTGCAAGGTTTTGATCCTGGACGAACCAACAAGCAGCATCACACAACAAGACGTTCAGAGGCTGTTTGTCCTTATGCGCAAACTCAAGGCACAAGGACACAGCATTATCTATATCTCCCATTTTCTAGAAGAAGTCGAAGAAATTGCAGACAGATTTGTCGTGCTTCGCGACGGCAAAACCGTCGGAGGTGGAAAAATAGGTGACACTACCTGCGATGACATCGTAGCTCTCATGGTAGGCAGGCAACTTACCGATCTCTATCCGAGAAGCAAAAGAAATCCTGGAGAGCCACTTCTGGAACTGGAATCACTGGCAAGCAATATCAAATTGCAATCAGCATCATTCCAATTGAGACGCGGCGAAGTTATGGGAATTTTTGGATTGGTGGGCAGCGGACGGACGGATTTGATCAGAGCGATTTTTGGATTGGATTCAATCAAAAGCGGAACGATCAAAATCGGATCGTATTCCGGCTATGCCACACCATCCCAGCGCTGGGCGCAGGGAGTCGGCATGGTCAGCGAGGACCGCAAGGGTGAAGGTTTGGCAATTACGCGCACGATCGCCGAGAATCTAGTCTTGTCGTACCCCCAAAGCTGTGAAACATCGGGCGCGTTTTCACCAGCAAAAATGGCAGCGACCGCAAATGAGTGGGTGAGCAAACTCTCCGTCAAATGCAGGACACCCAATCAAAAAATTGGCGAACTTTCCGGCGGCAATCAACAAAAGGTAGCTCTGGCACGATTGCTTCACCATGGCGTTGATCTTCTCCTCCTCGATGAACCTACGCGCGGCATCGATGTGGGCAGCAAAAAACAAATTTACGAACAGATAGACAGCCTGGCGTGCAGCGGCAAGACCGTGCTGATTGTGAGCAGCTATCTGCCCGAATTGCTGGGCACCTGCGACCGAATTGCAGTTATGAACAGAGGGCGGCTCTCCACGCCCAATAAGGTCGAAGACGTAACTGAGCATTCAATTATGTTGGAAGCCATCGCATCAGATGCGCAGCCAGATCATTCAACCAGAAGGACAACTTCGTGAACAAGCAAACAGTTAAGGATTGGGTCAACAGGCTAATGCCGCTTGCTGCGCTTGTTCTCGTTTATGCCGTTTTCGCTGTTATTGCACCGCCGAGTTTCGTCAGTTTCAAAAATCTAGAACTTATTGTTCGGCAGACGGCCATCGTCGGACTCGCTTCTCTGGGAATGACCTTAGTCATCATCAGCGGTGGCATAGATCTATCCGTCGGATCCATCGTGGCGCTGGTCACGGTTTGCATTGCCTGGCTGCTGATGGCAGGCGCCTCTCCAATTTTAGCGGCAGTGGGCGGGATACTGGCCGGACTTGTATGCGGATTCATCAACGGCGCTTTGATCACCAGATTGAAATTAGTTCCATTCATCATTACGCTCGGCACATTGCTCGTCTACCGAGGACTTGCCAAAGGGCTTGCCCACGAGCAGAAGATTGACGCACCCCTTAGCTGGATCAACGAACTTTTGGCAGCCCTCAAGCCTGAGCAAGGCTGGATGGTCGTCCCGGCCGGCGTCTGGCTTTTGATTTTGCTGGCAATTTTGGTGGCGTTGGTTTTGAAATATACGCGCTTCGGTTTGTATACATACTCTGTCGGATCGAACGAGCAAGCATCGAGACTCTGCGGAGTGCCCATCGAAAAGGTCAAACTCCTCATCTATGCGGTGAGCGGATTGTTTGCCGGATTCGCAGGATTGATGCAATTTTCCCGCCTCACAGTAGGCGATCCCACAGTCGCCGCCGGGCTGGAGCTTGATGCTATCGCCGCAGTCGTCATCGGCGGAGGCAGCCTCGCCGGTGGTGAAGGCTCAGTACTTGGAACCATCCTTGGCGCCTTAATCATGACCGTCATAAGATCAGGCTGCACCCAGATGGGCTTGTCCAACTGGGTGCAAGAAATTGTCACCGGCATTATTATCGTTGTGGCCGTCGTGCTCGACAGAATGCGGCACAAACAGCAATCTTAAGCAGATTTCAATTCATCATGCGGTGCTGAGGGTTTTGCATTTAGTGCTTCGACCAGCGCTTCGGCTTTCTTTTGGTCGATTCCTTTTTCTTCCTCGCTTCGCTCTTGCTCTTCCTCAATACGAGGTTCCTCATCTGCCGGCTTAGCATCGAATTCAACTATCGGCTCGGACTTGGTTGCTGGTTTGGACTCAGCTTCTGGTTTGGACTCAGCTACCGGTTCGGACTCAGCTACCGGTTCGGACTCGGTTGATGGTTTTCCGTCAGCGCCAACATCAGCCGCTTCAAACCTTTCGTCCTTGGTCTTCTCGCATTTCGCTCCACAGGCTTTGCTCTTCAGGTCCTCAAAAGTGCGGACAGCCTTACGCTGCAAGCGTTTTCCCGGCTCTGTTACGAACAATGCAACGGCTGCTAAACCCAAAAGTAAAAGTCTCATGGCTATCTCCTCGGTCGAAAATGCAAGCTATCTGCCTGCAGATATGACTGGCTGGCGCTTCACAAGTTCCTGAATACGACCGGTTAATGTGAAGGTTGTTCTTAGATTGACGGACGAATGCAAAGTGGCTTTATGCGCCCTGTATAATGGTCGCAGCCCGGCAGCCGCTCGCCGTTTGGCAGGAAGGACACTGACCAACTTTCCGGCATTTCCAAACGACATACTCGCAGTTGCCCCTCCCACAT
>CAZHEZ010000008.1:0-82063 GCA_964531315.1 uncultured Candidatus Obscuribacterales bacterium
CATCGACCGCCCGGGGTTCAAATTCTTCTTCCCGCTCACGAGCATGTTGCTGATCAGCGCGGTAATCTCGCTGCTGTCTTGGCTCTTCCGGCGCTGACATTCGCGGTCGCGCGATTCGCTCAAATCTCGGAACGCCGTTCCCCACCTTTCGTGATGCGCTGGAAGGATTGTGGGCTAATTACAATCCGGAAGAACTGGCCACCCCTCAAGGTTTCAAGAAAAATCCGCCGCTAGTCTGGCAATGGTATGACTCGCGCCGGGATAAAGTAAAAGATGTGAAACCGAATCCCGGGCATTTTGCCTTAGCGGAATTGCAAAAACTTGTGCCTGAGTTCTTTCTTGTGACGCAGAATATCGATGGACTGCACATCCGCGCCGGAAGCACCGATGTAGTGGAAATTCATGGAAGCATTTTGCGCTTCAAATGCTTCGATAAAGGCCACGAACAAAAGGAAGTCGCTCCTAACCTTGAGGAGCCTCCGCACTGTGAATGTGGTTCTTTGATTCGCCCGGACGTCGTCTGGTTTGGAGAAGCCATGCCTGACAAACTAATGAAAGAGTCATTTGTTGCCGCAGAAAAGGCTGACCTTGCGCTTGTCGTTGGCACCTCCGGTCTGGTTCAACCAGCCGCTTCATTGCCCTTTGTGGCAAAACGCAATGGCGCAAAAATTATCGAAGTCAATCCCAATCGAACTGAATTGACCGACTCCTGCGATCTGTTTCTGGCCGGACCATCAGGCGTTGTTTTGCCGCAGTTGGTGGAGAAACTACGTTCGTAGCCCGCGCGTTGCACGCGCTTTAAAAAAAAACTGAGAGCCGCGGTAGATACAATGAAAAAGCCGCGTGCAACGCTGCGGCTACGAGGTTTTGGGGCGAAACTTCGGGGCTCGTTCAATACCCAGCAACAGTTTTTCGTCGTTCAACTTTCCTGCTCCAAATTGAATCATCCAGAATGAAACGCCAAGTGTTATGAATGTGGCGATGATGATTTGCGCGGGGTCTATCTTCCCGTCCAGGGCCTGCTGCATGATGTAAACCGAGTTGGCAATCGGAACAAAAGGCATGATGCTGTCGAGAGACTTGAAAGTCAATATGTACCTGATCACTCCGTTTAAAAGCACCATAAATATCAGCGAATAACCGCGAGCCTGCTGGGCGACTCTGTAGTAGCAAGAAAAGAGCAGCGAACTTGCCGTCACTGAAATGGCAATCGGGATGGACAGCAACATTAGCCCAGCCACCGTTTCCGGAGGAATGGTGACAGCCAGATGATGCAGTCGCAAGCGGTCGGCTATTTCATCGAGGGAAAATGCCCAGGAGAGAGAAAAGAGTCCAGCCAGAACCGGCAGAAGTGAGATTATCGAGACCACAAAGAGTAAAGAATAAAGGATGCTTGTTCGCTTGATGGGCAGAAGCAACAACATAGAGAGACGCTTGTTCTCTCTTTCCATGGTGATACCGCCAATGGCGCCGCCAATGGCGACGGTGGTGATGAAAAAAAGGATCACCGTCGGCAATGTATCACTGAGCGGCTGAGCGCCTTGCCGGGCCACATCGGAAATGCTCTTGTAGCTGACCCTGGGCAGGGCATCCGGATAGCTTTCGACGCCAATTTGCCTGAGCTTGGACTTGAGCATTTGCATTTGGCTGGTATTCATTGCGGCTGCAACTTCAACGGCCCAGGTAATGGTGCCTTCCGCGTGGGAGTCATAAAAAATATCGATGGTGTCTTTCTGCTGATCAGGCTTACCTGACGATAATTGTCTGCCCTTTGCCCCGGCAACTTTTGACTGCACCGGCATCACCACGGTGATATCGTATACCCCTGTTTCTACCGACTTGACAGGATCCAAATCGAGCAAGGGTTTGATCTCGAGTTCTTTCTTCTTGCTGAGAACCTGTCTCACTAGTTCGACGTCTCCTCTGACCCCAACCTTTCCTTTCTTGTTGGTGAGCGAGTCTTCAATCAGCGCAGCGGAAATTTCAGTGTTGCCGAAGAGCGAAAACATTGGAAAAAAGAACATACAAAAGACAATGAAAAGACCGAGTGATTTGAATTCGCGAATGCACTCGACGAACTCTTTTCGCATCAGGGTCGTAATTTCATGACCCATTGCTTTCATTGCCTCCGACAACAGCAAGAAAAATTTCTTCCAGGTCCGGTTTTGAATATTTTTCTTTCAGCTCGCTGACCGTGCCCATGGCCAGCAGTTTTCCTTTATTGATGATGCCGATGCGATCGCAAAGTTTTTCTGCTTCGCTCATGATGTGAGTGGAGAAAAGCACGCATTTCCCCATCTCGCGGCATTGTTTCACCAATTGGTGAACCGAGTTCATGGTGGGAACGTCCAGCCCGCTGGTCGGTTCGTCCATGATAATGACGGGCGGATCGTGAACGAGCGCGCGCGCAATGGCCACACGCTGTTTCATCCCGGTGGAGAGCGCCTGGCAGCGCGTGTCCGCGAACGAGGTTATATCGAGTAATTTGATTAATTCATCGATGCGCTTTGATAGTTTTTCCTTCGGGCACTTCGATAATTTGCCCACAAAAGCCAGAGTTTCGCGCGGCGTTAAAAGATCATAGAGCGCCGCATCGGATGAAACGAAGCCGAATTGCAGGCGCACACCTTCGGGATTGGTGGCCACGTCGAATCCATTCACTTCCACTTTGCCTTGATCGGGTTTCAAAATGGTTGTGATGATCATGAGAGTTGTGGTTTTGCCGGCACCGTTGGGACCAAGCAAACCAAAAATCTCGCCATTCTTGCATTCGAAAGTAACATCATCGACGGCAGGAAATTCACCGCGCTTGCGATCGTAAAACCATTTTTTTACTCCCTGCGCATTTATCGTCAACTGCCATTTCCTTTTATTGGGCGTTTTGTCCGGCTTTGCCAGGGCCATCGAAAATGCGTTTCGCCCGACAAAATGAAAGACTCCTGGCCCAGCCGAAAGGCTGTCAGGTGCACTGCGCCGTATATTAGCAGCATCGTCTCGGCAATTGTAATGAAGACGGGAAGCGGCGCCGGGGTACCCGCGCTTGCCGACTTGATGACAAGGAGCAGATTCATAATTGGTATGAGCGCCGTCTGCCATGTCAGGCTCTGATCGGGCGCCAGGGCAAAAATGGACAGACCGACCATGGCCAGGCTGGAGATAATCAACATCGACTGAGCTTCTTTGGTGGTGCGAGAGAGAGTGCACAAAAAAAGCAGCGAACAAGATGAAAGGAGAATGTCAAGCAGCCCACAGGTAGTGATCAAACCGATAGTTGTCGGGCTAATTGATTGAATTATCGACTCTATCGTCATTCTGGCGGACGGCAGTCGCGTCACCAGGCTGTAAATAATGAAACAAGCCAAAAGCGCAACGCCGATCGAATTCACAAAAACCGAAAGCAATGCCATAAGAGACACGGCGATGGCTTTTCCGAGCACCAGAGTATTCCAGCTCACCGGCAGGCTCAAGGTCGCTTTCAGTGTCTTTAGATCGCGCTCCTGCGCGAGCATGAATACGGCAGGCGAAACTGCAGAAGAGCGCGCGTTGGAAAGCAGAAAGAAAATCCCCAGCACAGTGCCCAATCTAAGCAGTGGTGCATATGTCTCGGCAAAGCGAGTGTCCATTGGCGGTAATTTGCTTTCTGCATTAATGGCGCTTATATCTCTGAGCCGAACATCGAGCGGTTCCAGCTCTTCCTTAGAAAGCCCGTGGTTGACGAGTATCTTTGTCACCTGATTGTTTTCTTCGGCATCCAGTGTGTCGACGATGAATCGCACCGGCTCGTTGGCACTGACGGAGGTGTCTTCATAGTGGACTTCCAGACCCCCCTCTGACGGCAGCGCGCATAAAGCCACACTGACCAAATCCTTGCGGACGTCATCGTCCGGATTCTTAGTCGGCACGGCCGTGATGCGTCCGGTTGCCTTGAGCAGGGCAATGACACGCTGGAGACTTTCAGGTGGGTCTTCGGGGATAGCTACTCTATATATTTGCGTTTTCTGGTTGGCTACTGCCCAGGCGCTGTATGCTCCGGCCCCTACCATTAACACAGGATAAAGAACCATCGGTATAAAGACCGAAAAAATCAAAACGTCCGGTACGCGAAAGATATAAAGGAGCTCTTTGCGCACTACAACGATAAGGTCGCTGAGAAAGTCATTCATTTGTATAGAGCTCTCTCAGAACCTTCATTTTTGAGTTTTTCTTGAACTCTTTTGAATTCTTTGAACCTTTCACTCCGCCAATGCCCGTTTTTTCACCGCCAAAACTTTTTGCTGATAAACATGTTACGCAGAATGCGTCATTTAATCTATCTGGAGTACTGCGACAGGCTCAATGTTTGCGAGCCTCCGGTGATGCTTCAGATATCGAGTATATCTGGATCGCAGACAAAAGAAACGCGATCAGCGTATCGATCGGATCAATTGCCAAAGTCCCAGTCCAAGTGTAATTTTAGGGTGTCGTTATCCCAATACGGGCGATCTTCAAACAGATCAAGCTGAGCATTCAGCAACTACCAGGGGTTCAGAAATGAATCTGGTGGGGGAAGTGTGGTGCGATTCCACCGCTGTCCCGCAACTGTGATTGAAACAAGCGAACACTCCATAAAAAGATGCGCGCAGTTTTGAAAGTCAGACTACCCACCTGAGTGCTTTTATATGACACCTCTTCGCGGCAAAGAGGATGAGTCAAAAAGGAGAAGTTTTACTTCTGCTTGGACCATCCTTCTGGTTCCGTGAGCCGGGAGGTTTTTCTTTATACGCCGACAAAAAAATCTGGAGTCGATTCATGAGTCAGACAACAACAGCAACCAAGTCTACGGAAGTAGGTAACCGTCAGCTTTCACTTTATAAGGTCGTGCGCAGGAACGGCAGCGTCGTTGAATTCGAGCCGTCCAAGATTCAAGTGGCTATGACCAAGGCATTTCTTGCTGTTGAAGGCGAGTCCGGTGCAGAAAGCTCGCGCATTAAAGATATCGTCGGCAAAATCACTACTCAGGTTGTGGAAACACTAATGAAGCGCTTGCCGGATGGCGGCGTGTTGCACATCGAACACATTCAAGATCAAGTCGAAATCGGACTGATGCGCTCGGGCGAGCACGAAGTGGCCAGAAGCTACGTTCTTTATAGAGATGAACGGGCCAAAGAAAGAAGTGCAAAACAGGGCGACGAAGGTGGAGCTCATTCATACACCGTAATTGGTGCCAACGGCAAAGCCAAGAAATTGGATGTAGCCGAACTCAACGCCATGATCTTGGACGCTTGCGAAGGTCTGGGCGAAGCCGCTTCACCAGCCAATATCGTCGAATCGACTTTGTCTTCTCTTTATGACGGTGTCAGCGAAGCTGAAGTAATTCGCTCAGCGATTTTCACAGCCCGCACTTTGATTGAAAAAGATCCAGTCTATTCATATGTAAGCGCACGTCTTTTGTTGGAACAAATCAGAGAAGAAATCCTTGGCGAACGGGTTGCCCACAAAGACATGGCAGAGAAGTATCACGCTTACTTGCCGGTTTACGTCGACAAAGGCATTGCCGCTGGATTGCTTGATCCAAGGCTGGCGCAATTCGATCTCGATAAGCTCGGCAAAGCCATGAAGCCTGATCGCGATTTGAAATTCCAATATCTTGGACTGCAAACACTCTACGATCGCTACTTGCTCCATACAAACGGCAAGCGTTTCGAGTTGCCGCAAACATTCTGGATGCGTGTAGCAATGGGACTTTCCGTCAACGAAGTGGAGAGAGAAGACAGAGCTATTCAGTTCTACGAAATTCTCTCCAGTTTTGACTTCGTGTCCTCCACACCCACTCTTTTCAATTCCGGCACCCACCGCCCGCAACTCTCATCTTGCTTTCTGACCACTGTTAAAGATGATCTCTCCGGCATCTACGATGCATTGAAAGAAAATGCCCTGCTTTCCAAATTCTCAGGCGGGCTGGGCAATGACTGGACTTCAGTCCGTGCTCTCGGCGCTCATATTCAGGGTACCAACGGCAAGAGCCAGGGCGTTGTACCTTTCTTGAAAGTCGTCAATGACACTGCCGTTGCCGTCAATCAAGGCGGAAAACGCAAAGGTGCTGTTTGCTGCTATTTAGAAACCTGGCACCTCGATATCGAAGAATTCCTCGAATTGAGAAAGAACACCGGTGACGATCGCCGCCGCACCCATGACATGAACACAGCCAATTGGGTGCCCGATCTGTTTATGGAACGGGTTATGGAAAACGGTCAGTGGACGCTCTTCAGCCCTGATGAAACTCCAGACCTGCACGATCTTTTCGGCAATCAGTTCAAGCAAGCTTATGAAAGCTACGAAAGAAAAGCCGACAATGGCGAGATTAAGTGCTTCAAGCGCGTAGCCGCTGCCGACATCTGGCGCAAGATGCTCTCCATGCTTTATGAAACCGGGCATCCCTGGATTACATTCAAAGATGTCTGCAATCTGCGCAGCCCGCAGCAGCATATCGGTGTCGTGCATAGCTCCAACCTTTGCACCGAAATTACGCTCAATACCAATGAGAATGAAATCGCCGTTTGCAACCTGGGCTCCATCAACCTGACAGCGCACATGATTAACGGCGCGCTCAACGTGAAGAAGCTGGCCAAAACAGTTCGCACCGCTATGCGCATGCTCGACAACGTCATTGAAATCAACTATTACAGCGTCGGCAAAGCACGCAATTCCAACCTTAAGCACCGTCCGGTCGGTCTGGGCATCATGGGCTTCCAGGATGCACTCAATATGCTGAAGATTCCATATGCATCTCAAGAAGCGATGGAATTCGCCGATGCCAGTCAGGAAGCGGTCAGCTATTACGCAATTCTGGCCAGCAGCGAATTGGCTGTTGAGCGCGGCACTTACGCGACCTACAAGGGCTCGCTCTGGGATCGCGGCATCCTTCCTCAGGACAGCATCGATCTGGTCGACAATGCGCGCAATACCACTGTCGAAGTCGATCGGACCAGCCGCCTCGATTGGAAACCGGTGCGCGAGCATATTGCCAAGCATGGCATGCGCAACAGCAATTGCCTGGCCATTGCTCCCACTGCCACCATATCCAATATCGCCGGCGTCAGTCAGTCAATTGAGCCGACCTTCCAAAATCTCTACGTCAAATCCAATCTTTCCGGCGATTTCACCGTCGTCAACCAGTACCTGGTGGAAGAGCTCAAGGCGCGTGGATTGTGGGATGAAGTCATGGTTCATGACCTCAAGTACTTTGATGGCTCTCTGCGCAATATTGAAAGAGTTCCCCAAGATCTCAAGGACATTTATGCCACCGCCTTTGAGGTCGAACCGCAATGGCTAATCGAAGCCGGTTCGCGTAGGCAAAAGTGGATCGACCAATCGCAAAGTCTCAACCTCTATATGTCCGAGCCCAGCGGCAAGAAAATGGACACCATGTACAAACTGGCATGGCGCAAGGGTCTTAAGACAACCTATTACCTGCGCACACTGAGTGCAACCAATGCCGAAAAATCAACGATTGCCTCGACCACACTGAATGCAGTTTCGAATTCTTCTAATCCCGAGCCGCAAGCAGCAAGTGATATTACCTCTGTAAGTGTTTGTCTGCTAGCTGATCCGGAATGTGAGGCCTGTCAGTAATAACCGAGTTAATCCGTAGAATCCCAATAACGCTGAGGACCCCTAATGCTGTCATTTGATGACGATTTCACACCGCCAGACCAACAGAAAACAGATGCGCTTGCTGCCAAGCCTGCGCAGCCTGCTCCACCAGTGCAGCAAAGCAGTCAGCCGAGCCAACAGGCGAATGCCCCGGTCCAACAATCCGCCCCCGTTCAGACAGCAGTTTCAACTGAACCGGCTGTTTTAACTCAAGCGGCTCAGCCTCAAGCAAAAGTTCCACCTCAGCAGGTAGAGACGATCAGTTTTGCACCGGATGAAGCCCCGGGAGCAGGAGTAACGGGTGTTGAGACAATCAACTTCAACGCCAAACGCTTGAGAGTTGACGATAAGCGCATTATCAACTGCCGCGCCGATCTCAACCAACTGGTTCCCTTCAAGTATGAATGGGCCTGGAAGAAGTACATGGATTCCTGCGCCAACCACTGGATGCCGCAAGAAATCAGCATGGCACGCGACATCGCGCTATGGAAAGATCCAAATGGATTGACCGACGATGAGCGCTTGATCATCAAACGCAACCTGGGATTTTTCTCGACAGCGGACTCACTGGTGGCAAATAATCTGGTGTTGGCTATTTACCGCCATATCACCAATCCCGAATGCCGCCAGTATTTGCTGCGCCAGTCCTTTGAAGAAGCGGTGCATACGCATGCTTATCAGTATGTCATTGAAAGCCTTGGTCTGGATGAAGGCGAGATCTTCAACATGTATCGCGAAGTGCCGTCCATCCATGACAAAGATGCCTTCGAATTGCAGTTCACCCAGGAATTGGCCGATCCCAATTTCAACACCGGAACCCCTGAAACCGATCAGCGTTTCTTGCGCAACCTGATTGGCTATTACGGAATCATGGAAGGATTGTTCTTCTATGTAGGATTTGTGCAGATGCTCTCCTTCGGTCGACAAAACAAGATGACCGGCTCCTCCGAGCAATTCCAATACATCCTCAGAGATGAGTCGATGCACCTCAATTTCGGCATTGATTTGATCAATCAGATCAAATTTGAAAATCCGCACCTCTGGACCCCGGAGTTTGAAAAAGAGGTTGTCGAACTGTTCGACCAGGGACTAGAACTGGAATATCAATATG
Source organism: uncultured Candidatus Obscuribacterales bacterium (assembly GCA_964531315.1). GTDB lineage: Bacteria > Cyanobacteriota > Vampirovibrionia > Obscuribacterales > Obscuribacteraceae > QKMZ01. The sequence continues at coordinate 8,744 of CAZHEZ010000008.1, forward strand.
CTGTCGCTACAATGCCGCGCGGCGTCCTCGGACTCAATTCTTCTATGTTCTCGGAGTATTTGCGATTCATCGCCAACAGACGGATGAAACAGATCGGTCTGCCCGGAAAATATGACAGCGCCAAGAATCCTTTCCCCTGGATGAGCGAAATGCTCGACTTGAAGAAAGAGAAAAACTTCTTTGAAACGCGCGTTATTGACTATCAAACTGGCGGAGCTCTCTCCTGGGAGTAAAGGCCACTTTTCGAAGATAAGTAGAGACCAGAACGTATTCATCTATGTTCTGGTCTCCTTTTTTCAACACCCAATCCAGCTGTTTTTGCGCCTCTGAAATCTTTTGTTGCTGCCAGAGGTGGATGCCCAGGAGTAAACGGTCTCGTGTTTCCACATTGGATTTGCTGGAGGTTTTCAAAAGTGTCTGCTCGTCGCTCCGCCCGCTCAGCAGGTCGAGAATCGGCACGCTGTTGGCTGTGCTGATGCTCCTGGCGGCATTTTTCAGAACTTGATCGGCCTCTTTACTCTGCCCGCTTTCTCTCAATGCCAGTGCCAGCAAACTGGCTGCATAAGAGGCTGCTCGTCCGCTCCATTTTGACAGCTTCAAGTAGGTGCGCAAGTCTGAGATGCCTTCGCTCAGTTTTTCACTGGCAATGTACAAGACGGCTCGATCGTAAAAGGGCGCCGGTTGAGAAGGGATTGTCGAGATGACATGACTATATGACGCGATCTCCTTTTTTAGAGCGTCCATGGAAACACCTTTTACCGATCTTTTAAATGGTGAGTTGCCTGTCTGTCCATCCACTACGCTCAATTCCAGATTCCCTTTCATTGCCTCAACAGCACCTTTGATGCGATAGATTGCCTTGTCTTTGGGATCTATAGCCAGCGCCCGCTCGAGATCTGCTTCTGCTGCATCGAGGTTGTGCATTCGAGCTTGTATCTGGGCCCTGTGAATATAGGAAGTAGCGAAATTCGGTTTCAGCTTGATCGCTCGATTTTCTGCCTGAATAGCTTCCGTGTAGCGTTTTAAGTCACACAAGCAAAGGGCTTTGTCATCCCAGCTTCGATACATTTGCGGAGCGAGTTGCAGGCATTTTTCACTCTCTGCCAAGCCCAGTCTCGGTTCTTTCATTGAAAGATAGCAGAGGGCTCGAAAGCGGAATTCTTCAGGCTCCTTGGCTGGGAACTTCAAGATACGCCTGAAATAAGGTTCTGCTTCCTTGAGACGATCGGTGTTTTGGTAGATTACGGCCATACGCATCAGCACTTTCTTATCGTTCGGGCTGATCTTCTCCGCTTGTTTGGCGGTTGCCAGTGCGGCTTCGAAATTTTCCTGGGCGAGATAACAATCTGTAAGTCCGCCATATGCCTCGACAAACTTAGAGTTGGACTGAATTGCCTTCTTAAATACAGGAATTGCTTGAGTGTCCAGATTCTCGTGGGAAAGTCTAAATCCCTTATCGGTGAGCAAGATATAGTTGGAAGGATCCTGCTTGAGGGCGTCATCAGTTAAGCGGTCTCTGTGATAGGCACTCTCGACGTACTCATAATCTGGCTTTTTCCGCAACTCGGCGACCTTCTTCAAGTCTTGTTCAGATTTTCCTGGTTGCTGCAAAACACGATAGACTATGGCTCGATTGGCATATGCTTCTACCAATTCGGGTGCGATGGCAATCGCTGCATTCAAATCTTTCAGTGCTTCTTGAGGCATGTTCATTTTCATGTAAGTGCGCCCTCTATTGCACATTGCTTTGGCTGAAAATGAAAATGCTCTCTGAGCCGAAGAGAAATCTTCAATTGCTTTCTTGTTTTCATTCAAACTGCTGTTAGCAATTCCTCGAGCAATGTAGCTGTTGATCAGGTACATATTGCGATCTTTGATCTCAAAAAACTGATCGAGTGACCTTGTTTTTGCTGCCGCCATGACGGCATTATGGTAGTCGCGACTGGTGCTTATCGAGCTTTGCTTGATGGCTTTAGTAAGCGGCTCGGTTGCGTCTTTGAATTTTTGCGCCTGGAGCGCTCTGAGACCATCCGGCAACCAGAATTTTTCCTTTGCCGAAACTCCTGAGCATGATGACGCAAGCAGTGCGGCAGTCAATATGGATCTCAGCCGTCTTGAAATAATCAATGCTTCTTTTCGAGGAATAATACGTAGACTTGATGGATTCAATTTTGTATTAACCGCCGCCGGGCTTCTTGAGAAATGTCGGCAAGAGAATGCTTTCATCGATGTTCGGATCGCCAGTAATCTTTATACCCTCAAACAGAGCATGAGCTTTCTTCTTGGCGCCCGTCTGCAGCACGGCAATTGCGCAGAATAGCCTGTTTCGTGTTTTCTCGGCGGGATCAGCCGGCAGAGCCCAAAGTGTCTTCTCATCCATCGTTTTCAAAAGATACTTTAGGATAGGAACCTGCTCTTTGGCGTCAATCAGTCTTTTTGCTTCTTGCAGTTTTTTGTTCGCCTCCGCCATGTCCTTCATTTCGCGCAAGACCAAAACTAAAAGTGAAGCCGCATAGCCGGATGTTTTACCGCGCCACTTTGTCAGGTCGAGAAAACGACGCAGATCTTTGGCAGCATCGGGCAATTTCCCTGCTGCTACTGCAAGCAGCGCGCGATCATAATATGGTGCCGGTTGAGAAGGTGCAACTGCAATGACGCTCGAATAAGATGACAGCTCCTTCGTCAACGCTTCCTTGCTGATTACTTTTGCTGCGTCCTTTGAGGTAGCTCCGACGGCGCGGTCTGCCATCATCAATTCCATGCTCCCGCGATGCGCGGCCAGCTCGCTGCTGAATTTGCGAGTATAGGGATCGTCCGGAGTGAGCTGTATGGCGCGCTCCAAATCCTGATCGGCTTTGTCCAGCATTCCCAATCGCATATACGCCAGCCCCCGATTGTGATAGGCATTGCGGTCCTCGGAGTCAAGCGCAATCGCTTTTGTTGCTGTTTCCACCGTCGCCTTGTACGCTTTGAAATCGAGAAGCGCTGCACTTTTGGTTGCCCAGGCGTTTGCGTAATTCTTGTCGATGGCAATCGCTCTGTCGCAGTCCTCGATAGCCTGTTTTGGTCGGTGTAAGGCAAATTTCGCCACACCCCTGTTTGTCAAAGCGCTGGGGCATCGCGGGTCGAGCCTGACTGCGATATCTGAATAGGACAATGCTTCTTTGTATTTATGATGATCCAGGAATTCCTTAGCCACCCAATCCTGTATTGTCGCGTCTTTCGGCAAGGCAGCGGCCGCTTGTCGCATTACTTTAAAAGCCGCTTCATTGTCACCCAATCTGAAAAGTGATCTGGCTTCATTTTGATAAGGATGAGCAAATTTCGGATCGATTGCTCTGGCACGATGAAAATCTTTAATCGCTGTTCTTTGATCTTTTAGGACGGTGGTGCACGCGCCGCGTGAATTCAGCAAATAGGCATTATTCGGGGCGATGATGAGCGCTTCTCTGACCAGCCTCGATACGAAAGCTCGAAATCCGGTATCGTAATCCGACGGAGGCACAGCCATTTTTCGCGCCCGGGCAGATTGTTCTTCGGCAAGCTGCACACGATGCATTCCGCGATAGATTTTTGCCCTGTTCTTAAATGGTTCTACAAGTGTCGGCTCGACTTTTGTTGCTAGATCAAAGTCCTTCAGTGCCGCCTCGATGTGCCCCGTATTCATATATGCGCTGCCGCGATTGCTCAATGCTTTTCCGTATTCGGGATACGTTTTTAGCGCTTTGTCGAAGTCATCGATTGCATTCTTTAATTTTCCCATGCAACCGTAAGCGGTGCCACGCCCGTTATAGCAAAGTGCAATGGTATAAGCTTGATCGGAAATGCGATCAATTTCAAGATAGCCTTTCACGAGAGCTGCTTGTTTTGCCGCTTGTCTGAAATCGCCCAGTCCTGAACTCTCAAGCCGATTCAGCGCCTCGGTAAAGTCGCTGACAGCTTGTGTATAGGCGTTCGCTTCTAGAGAGCGCAGCCCTCTATTCGACCAATCAACTGCGTTGGCTTTGTCTGTTTTTTCAGCAGCATGAGCTGGTGCGCTGAATGACACATGCACCACAAAGGTCACATTGAGAAAGATAACAGCAGCAAGAAATGAAACGCGAAAAACTAAACCCGACACCGCAGTTTAGTTGTTGCCGTACATATCCGGCGGCTTCAAGTCACCGGTGCCATCGTCGTCTTGGCCGACCGGGAAGCCCATGAGATTTCCGGAGGATGCAAAAAAGTGCTTCCATGATTGTGCATACCACTTCAGAAAGCCCGGGCGTTTTTGTGGCTTTTGCGGCTTGCCGTTGGCATTGTTGGATTGAGCCATGTCATATTTGTATGCGTCCTGCACATTCACGGTTGGTCCGGGTCCGCCAGAAGAAGCGGCAGCGGTTGCGCCATTTGCTTGGGTGCCGGGGCTGATATTGGGGCGGTTGGGCAGCTGGATATCATAAGTCGATGCGCCGCGTGTGCCTTCCGTGGGATAAATCTGTCTTTGCCCGGGATGCTCGGGATCAAGGTGCGTGGCTCTGTCGACCGGCACGCTGGCATCTTCCATCGCATCAGGATCAATGTTGGCGCCGGAGCCGAAAAACGATCTGGGGTCGTCGCCGGTGATTGTGCCGCTATTGCCATACTGTTCCTTTTGCGCCTGAGCGGGAAGGCTGAGGCCGGCAAATAACACTGCGGAAAGCGCAATTACAGAGATTCTTTTCATGTTCGGTCTTCTTTGCTTGTAACGGTCTTGGCAGCGCTTTTATAGCACGCTCCTGCCTGCGTTCCATTAGTGAAAAGACAGACTGAGATGGAAAAACCGCCAGGAGCGCCGGTGCCGGGCCTGGAAATTGCCCTGGCGATCTGACTGAGAAGCACAGCCGGTCTTAATTGCCGTTCCCATGAGTGCCGGCAAAGGCGCTTTTGAGAGCTTTTTGCCAGCCGCTGTAATCCAGTTTGCGATCGGACTGCGGCAAAACCTTTACATCTTGCTGCCACTGGCTCTGTATCTCGTCCAAAGACTTGAAGATGCCCACTTTCAATCCGGCCAATGCCGCCACTCCCCAGGCAGTAGCCTCTACTTGTGCGGCCCTCACCACAGGTATGTTGAGAACATCCGCTTGAAACTGAATCATGAATCCATTCTTTGTCGCTCCGCCGTCGACGCGCAGCTCCGAGACCTGGATGTCATTTTTGCGCATGTCCTCGACAACATCTCTTATTTGATAGGCCATCGATTCCAGAGCGGCACGCGCCAGATGAGCCCGTCCGCTGCCTCTGGTCAATCCGACGATGGTTCCGCGCACATCGGAATTCCACCAGGGCGATCCTAATCCGACCAGAGCGGGCACGAAGTAAACGCCTTCGTTGTCTTTAAGTGACGTGGCCAGCGCTTCTGTCTCCTCGCTCGACTCGATGATGCCCAGCCCGTCTCGGAGCCATTGCACGGCGGCGCCGGCAATAAATATGGCACCTTCAAATGCGTACACGGCCTTTTCGCCCTTCAGCTGCCAACCAACTGTAGTCAAAAGTCCGGTCGTATGTTTTGGCGTCGTGCCGATATTGGCGAGCAAGAAGCTGCCAGTACCGTAGGTGCATTTGGCCATGCCTGGTTCAAAGCAACCCTGTCCAAAAAGCGCCGCTTGCTGGTCACCGAGATCGGCTGAAATCGGTGCCGAAAATCCGATCAGATCCTTTTTTGTCGTGCCGAACTCGCCGTTTGATGGTATCACCTGCGGCATCATCGATTTGGGCACTCCGACGACCTTGAGGAGCTCGTCATCCCATTCCAGCTTCTCGATGTTGTAGAGCATCGTGCGCGATGCATTGCTGGGTTCTGTGTAGTGATTTCTCTCTTCAGTAAGATTCCAAATCAGCCAGCTGTCGATCGTCCCAAAAAGAAGTTTTCCTTCCTCTGCAAGTTTTCTTGCCCCTTCGACATTGTCGAGAATCCAGCGAATTTTCGGACCCGAAAAATAGGCGTCCGGCACAAGCCCGGTCTTGCGACGCACCATGTCCGCATGTTTTTCCTTGATTGCATCAGCCAGGTCGGCTGTGCGCCGGCATTGCCATACGATTGCGTTGTAGATTGGCTTGCCTGTTTCTTTATTCCAGACAACCGTCGTTTCGCGCTGGTTGGTTATGCCGACAGTGGCTATATCAGTGGGTTTTACATGGGCCGCCTTTACCGCCTCTTTGATGCATTCCACCTGGGTGGAAATGATTTCTTCAGGGTCATGTTCCACCCAGCTGGGCTTGGGGAAAATCTGCCGAAATTCCTTCTGCCCAACGCCCAGGACGCTGCCGGAAGGGTCAAAGACTATTGCTCTGCAACTGGTGGTTCCCTGATCGATGCTGAGGATGTACTTATTGCTGGACATTTTGCAGGTATTGACCTCGGTAAATCGCTTAATTGGCGACCCAGGCACCCTTTCCGGGTGCGGGAGGTGAAATCATAGCGGAATTCTATCCGTCCCGCGTGAGATCAGATTAGAATGGAACTGGTGGGTAATTTATAGAGGGAAGATTAATGCTCCCGAGCACTCCGGATTCGACCTTAAAGAACTGTTGTTCGATTTGCGGGAAACCTTTGGAATCAGGACTTATCCCAATGCCATCCGCACCGGGGGTGTCGAAAAAGCATTGCAGCGGCTGTAATTCAGACGTTTGTGCCACTCATTTCAGCGACTCGCGCAAGCGTTGTGTCCGATGCACAGCCGGTAAAGATACCTGGTGCAAAATTCCGGAAATACCCAGACCCTAACCCTGTTTGGCTAAAGACGGTTAGATAAAACTTCAGCCGGTGTGGGAGAAACCGCCTCACACCTCTTCTACTTATGCGTTTATGATGCTGCCAACCCGAAGGGCAGGATCCGTGTGCCGACGTGACCGGAAACGCTGAACCCATAAGACCTGAAGGTTGCAACCCTGAAGTCTGCATCCACAAATCTGCAATCTGCAAATCTATAGGTCCGCCGTTATTGAGAATGCGAAAAATGAAACAGAGATGGACTCTTGAACTGACAAAACTATTCACCCTGTGCCTGGCAGCCGCGCTCATCCCGGCCGCCTTCACCCCGGCCGTTTCGGCGCAAGACTATGCCGGGCCATCGCCTTCAGGATCCGATTCGGCCGCAGTGCCGGGTATGGTCAATTCTGGCGCAGCCGGTGCTGGCTATGCCCATAGCGCTCCCAATTTCTGGGGCAATCGCGGCGGTTTCAACTCGGCAGGTGTGCCCAATATCAGTCAGCCTCCGGCAGTCGGATTCGATATGGGACACAGCGGTTATGTCAACGGTGGAAACAACGGCGGTCAATCGGCAGTGCAATTGCCGGCCTCCAATTGCTGCGGAAAAGCAACCCGCAACAGTGCTTATTACGCCAGCAAATACGCCGGCTATAACTTGTTTCCTACACCCGATGCGCCTGGCATGAATGCCAACGCGTCCAATTCAGTGCCCGGCCTCAATACCGCGGGCGGTGGCGCCGGTTTTGGTTCGAACCCGGCAAACGGATTTGCAAACTCGCGCATGAGCATGCCAATGCGCTCGTCTGGGTCAATGGGGTCTCTTGGTCGTGGCGCAAACGGCATACCCGGGCAAATGAGCGTACCTGGCCAGTCTTCCGGGTCGTTCTAGAACTTGAACGAACTTGAACTTGCCCAGGGCAAGGAAAAATCGACTGTAATAAAGGCTATAGAAGCGCTGAAGCACAGCGTCACGGCTTCGCAAGTTGCAGCCAGCACAGGATATCCTCTGGCGCGCACAATGCAATTGCTCAATCAGGTCGCCGCCGATACGGGAGGAGACCTGGTCGTCTCTCAGAAAGGCGAGATCCAGTATAAATTTGCCAGAAATTTCCAGGACAAATATTTCACCGACAAAGTGAAGAAGGGACTTTTGACTGCTGCCATCGTCGCCTTCGAGGCGGGGTTTTACTGCCTGCGCATTTCATTTGGCGTGCTTCTCACCCTTTCTTTGCTCGTCATCGTTTTGCTCTTCGTTGCTTTGATCATTGCTGCGCTTAACGACTCCAACAGCGACATCGGATTGCCTGATGTCGGCGGCTTCGACATTGGTTATCTGGGCGATGCGTTTGCCTGGAATTACAGCCCTTCGCATCAGACCAAACTCAAATACCTGCACGAAGAGGAGAAGAAAGCGGATTTCTTTCTGGCAGTCTTTTCTTTTCTCTTTGGCGACGGCGACCCCAACTCCAACCGGGAAGAAATGAAATGGCAGTACATCGCCAAATTGATCGTTGAAAAAGGCGGCGTCGTTGTTGAAGAAGATCTGCATCCTTTTCTGGATGGTGCTGGAAGTTCTGTTTTGCCGGTCTTAGTGCGCTTCAACGGACGACCGGAAGTGACGGACAACGGCGGCATTGTCTACATCTTCGAGGAGCTGGCGCAGCAAAAGCCGGCAATTTTAGAGGACCTGGCGGCGCCTGGTGAAATCGACTCTGAGCAGGAAGAATTCCACAGTGCCGCGGAAGCACGCTATTACGATCTGGTCATTCGCCCACAGGAAGAGGCAAAGCGTCGCTCCAACAGCAAGGCGGAAAAACACGCGGGCAAGCGTGGAAAGGCCGCGACGAAAAAGTTTTCAATAAAAACCATCAAACGCCCAGCCTATTTTGCTGAAAATATCTGGCAGTTCAGCCACTTTCCATTATCTTCCAACCTCTGGGTATTCGGTTTGGCGAGCATCAACCTGTGGGGCAGCTGGTGGCTCTACAAGCACATCGCTACATCCAACCTGCTGCATCATTTCTCTTACCTTATTGATTGCTTGCTTGGCTACGCAGTCATATTTTTCATTCTGCCCTTCTGTCGCGTTGTCTTCAATTGGGGGGCAAATATGCTTATCCTGGAGCGCAATAAGAAGCGCCTGGCGGCTTTCAATGTGATCGACCGGCCGCACGCGGAGCTAAGAAAAACCATTGATGCGGGCGCGCAAATGCGGTACCAACTGTCGCTGGCGCTGAACAAAACGCCCGGCCAGGTCGCCTACACTACCGAGCGCGACAACTTCGACCAGCAATTCGAAGATGAACTGAGGCGCCAGGGCAGTCCGGACAGATAAGGATTCTTTTGCACGGACCGTGGTTTTGGGCAGGCAAACTGAGGCCGAAAAAGTCCAAATATCTTGATTCCCAGTGGGAAAAGCCCCATTCCGGATTTAATCTGACAGGCATATGATGGCATCCTGAATCAGCATGCGGCAGTGTCCTCAGGCGCGTTTAGAACCCAAACCTCATTTAGACCTCAGTCTGCACCACACCACATTTTGTTCTGCACCTCATTCCGCGAAAAACCTATGAAAAACATTTTGATAACAGGCACCCTTTGCTCGATGTTCTTATTGAGCACAAGCCCGTCTCTGGCACAATTGGCCGGACCGGTTAATCCTTCTACGTCTGCATCTTCGTCTTCGTCGAGTGCCGGCGCTGCCAGCCAATTTACCTTGCCGAATTACTGGGGCGACAGCCGTTTAAAAGACCGCTCTTCAGCTGCATCCTCGCCAGCGTCAAATAGCGGACAGTCGCAGAGCAGCGGTTCCAAAGGCGGCGGCGGTGGCTCCGGAATGGGCATGGGTATGATGATGATGCCCTTGATGATGTTGATGAGAACTCCTCTTGGACGTGGTATGGGACGCCCGCATGCGCCAAAACCGCAGAAAGATGATGACGATCAGCGCAAGAATGACAAGCATCACAACAAGCAAGCTCAACAAATGAACGACGAGCAGGGCATGCCGGATCCAATCAATGCGCAAGCGATGACTCCTCTGTCGCGCAAAACATTTGATTTGCAAAACAACAATGCGGCGCCGCCTATCGAAGAACAGAAGCGAGTGTCCGGAGTTGTCCAGGATGATGAAGGGCAAGTTCCAGGAACGGACTTTTGAGCAACTAGAAGTTTCGCTCTACAAATTTTTCCTTAGAAAACGGAACGCTTCCCGTCCGTCGAACTCATGTTCTTTGTCGAATTCCGTCATCTCAGTATGGGATGGAACGCCCAGTACGTCGTAGATGCGTCGGACTACTTTGAACGCGTCTCGCGCGCCTTTGATTGGGCAATCTACATCCTTGGCGGCACTTTCGAAAAAGGCAAAGCGTGGTGCGATCAATCCGGCCACATCAGGAAGATCGCAAACCAAATGCATTTGGGGAACATAGATACAGATGCAATGGTAATGTCCCAGCATTTCCTCTGCAAATGTATTGAGAACGCATGAGATCACCGCACATTTTATGCGCGGGTCCAGGGCTGCCGCATACAGAGATATCGTGCCCCCGTGGCTTACTCCCATGCAAGCAATGCGTTTGCTGTCCACTTCTTTTCTGGTCGACAAATAGTCAATTGCTCGCATTAGATCATATACGCGCCAACCCAACAAAGTTTCACCGCCCAAAAGTGCAATGCGACTGGGTATGCCACATGCATTTACTTGATTGTCTTTTTCATCTTTTGGTTCTCGCCTCTTTCCAAAGGCGAGCTGCTCAACAGCCAATGCGCAATATCCGTTTTCGACACATTGCAAAGCGAGGTCCTTTTGATAGCCTTCTTTCGCGGAGCGAGGTTTACCTGTTGCACTATTGATTCCGACCAGTTCGTCCAGGTTGGAAGGGTTCTTCGGCATCATTGAATGCCCGGTAGGACAGACTATGCAGGCAAGCGGATTTGCTGATGCCGCACCGTCTGCAAGGGGCATCAGGAAATACGCGATCACATCCATTTTGGGTCGGCTGGAGAAAATTATCGTTTGGCGCTGATACTTCACGGTGCGCCCGTCGGCAGCTCGTGTGGTCAATTGTTTGGTATCAAAAACGCGTGAATTTAGAGGACACGCTTGTTTGGGAAACGCGCCGACGAGGGTGGCAAGGCGCGGTCTCAATTTTCTTTGCCAGGCTAAAGCCGCTTCTTTGCTGGACGCCTTGAAATTCAGCTCAGGCTGTCTTCTCTTGAAGAAATCCGTGGTGAAAGCCTCATATCCAAGATGGTTGTTCGAGGCAGTGGTTGTTTTCTGTGGTTCGGCTTGAGAAGCGCCCGGTGCGCCGCATACAACAGTAAAAATCAGCAATACCGAAAGCAAATTCTGCCAGTTTGAACTCACCGAGCGGGTGGGCGATTTCCTTTGCTGGATTGATGACAAGGCGCCACTTGTCTGTCTTTTCATGTCTATCGGTCTGTTGCGGATTATCATATGTTTGCAAAAACCTTAGCAGCTTTGACCGCAGAGTTGAATGAAGCCCAGTAAATGTGATTGTTGTGAGCTTCGATAATATAATAGATTGTTGGTTGTGAGCAATGTGCGAGGACCTTTCTTGGCTCTTCCTAACTTCATCCTGGTCGGCGCTCCGAAGAGCGGCACGTCATCGCTGTATCAATATCTCAAGCAGCATCCTGATGTCTTCATGTGCGAGCCGAAGGAGCCCTATTTCTTTGTACCGGCTGAAGAAAAAGAAAAGTGGTTTGCGCTGGGTCTCAAGCCTGTAATCGGCGACGAAAACTATGCGGCTCTATTTGACGGGCGCACCAGCGAGAAAGCCGTCGGAGAGGCCAGTGCTCCATATCTTTTTACGGCAAAAACGCCCGAGCTGATCAGCAAGAGAATTCCTGACGTGAAGTTGGTGGCAGTACTGCGCAATCCGATTGAAAGGGCCTATTCGCAGTATAACTTCCTTTTTCGCATGGGTATGGAGCGCCTGGAGAGTTTTGAAGCAGCACTTGCGGAAGAGGAGCGGCGCTTTCAAAATGGTGCGCCTCAATTTCTTTTTTATCGACGACGCGGTCTTTATGCACAACAACTGGTCAGATATTTTGAAAGATTCGATCAAAGCAAGATGCGCATTTACCTGCATGAAGATCTTGACCGCGATGCCGTTTCAATAACTCAGGACGTCTTTCGTTTTCTCGAGGTTGATGATTCTTTTGCGCCAGACGTTAGCCAAAGACATAATCCTACTCTCGTTGAACAAAAAGGATTTGCAGACGTATTGCTTTCAGGAATTAAAAAACGGGCAATAAAAAGTGCCGATGATGGCGCGTCGCAAACTGACATGGGCATCGGCTCGATTCGCCCCTGGACCGAACCAAAAGGCAAACTAATAAAACCCGCAAGGCTCAATAAAACAACAAGAGAAAGCCTGTCGCAATACTTTCAGGAAGATGTACGAAAGCTGGAGAAGCTAATCGGGAGAAATCTCGATCACTGGCTCTCTAATTGAATGCTTCAGGCTAGTCTAAGTCTTCTGCATGGCCATTGTTAGACAGCGCTTTGCCTGCTTTGAGGGCGAGTGCGGCCATGCCTCCTGCTAATCCAAGACGTCCAAATGCGATGCGTGGGCTATGCAGATCCGCGACCGAGCGCGCGGCACCTTCGACAAACTTTTCATCAAAGAGACGTCTTAGATATGGTGTTGAGCTGAGATTGTCAAACGCCGCCAAACCGTGCTTGACTGCATTTCTGATGGCGGCGTCATCATCGGCGTTTCTGGTCTGAAATTTCTTCACGGCCTTTTTATACAAAGCGTCAGTCAACTCGGCAACTTTCTGCGGCGAGCACATAGTCAATACTCGTTCTCTTGCAGCCTGACCGAAGGCGCCCGCCAATTCATGGTTGTCCGCAAATTTGATAATCGATTCTGCCAGACTTGAGGCTGATTCAATCTCGATCAGCAATCCTGATTTGCCGTCTTCGACATACTCTGCAATCGCACCGGCATGTGTGGCAACAATCGGCAGGCCCTCCGCCATCGCTTCCATGCAGGCATATGGACATCCGCAATAGAGCAGCGGGAAAACAAATATGTCAGCCTCACTCATGCGCTGTCGAATTTCCGCGCGCGGGCGCACGCCGAGAAACTCCACTTTCGCTGCCAGCCCTTTGTTGAGCGCCAGTTGTTTGACACCATCTGCAAAGGTCTGCGATGTGCCGATTTTTGCCGGTTCTTCGCCGGCAATTGAAAGTTTAACCTCTGGATATTTCTGAGCCACTATGCTCAGTGCTTCTATCAAAGTATCCACACCTTTGAGTTTCTCTACTCCTGCTGCATGCAGGATGTGTGGAAAGCTCTCGCTGCGCCGAGTGCTGGTGGATGCTTCGTCGGGGACTTGAACAGGAGCTGCAATTACATCGATGCGATCAATTGGAAGTTCTGTCCCTTCGCTAATTACTCTTGCCAATGTTTTACTGGGAACTGTGATTGCATCAGCCAGGGCATAACCGAGCGTTTCCAGCGAGTGAGTGGCGCTGGTATCGAATTCACCGTACTGCTTCTCGAAATCGAGATTCATCAGTTCGAATTGAGGGCTGACGCTCTGTATCACCACCGGCAATTCTCTCTGTGTTCCAAACATCAAGGCGTCAAGAGGTTTTATGCAATGAATGATATCGGGCTTGGACTGAGCAAATGATTTGCTCAATTGCCTGTACAGTTCTATCGACCTGGGCAAAAACCAGGAAAGAACAGGTGCAAAAGTAAACTCATTGAGTGCACTGAATGACGCCGGATCGAATGGAAAGCGAACAACCTTCACTCCGTTCATAACGTCTTCTGAATAGCCTTTTTCCGAAAGCGTGTAGAGCGTTACGTCATGTCCGAGCAGAGAAGGTATGCGTGCCCAGTCCAGATAAAGCGCCGTCATTTCTGCATTGGCATCTTCGCTGTCGAAATTGCTTATTGCAAAGGCGATTTTCAACTAACGGTTTCCTCTATTGACGATGGGCGGCTGACCTTGGAATCATTCCTGAAGATGTCTCGAATAATGTTTCTGGTGAAATTTGCCATTCGCACGGGAATGCTTTTCTTTCGCGATTCGATCAATTCTGTGAGCACAGTATTAGCTTCTGTGTATCCGTGTTCGAGCTTCCGAAAGCCTGATTGCAGCACCTTATACTCTTGCTTGAGCTGCCAATATTTTTTCTCTTCCGTGGCCAAAATTTCTTCCAAATTCTCAATGAAGAAATCTCTAAATTCTCTGGATAGTGCAGGCACCTCTTCGAGCAATTTTTCGTCGGAACCATTTCTTTTGTGTCTGCGGTAATTGAATAAAGGCTCTTCAACGCGATGAACTTTGCTTCCGGCACTGAGGATGGACGCCCAGAATGCTGCGTCGGCATGGTAAAAACCATCCCGATAGCCATTTACTTTTTCCCACGTTTTTCGGCGATAGATGAACGTGGGCGGACCAGGTTGTGCAGTAAGAACATTCAGCAAAGTGACATCAGGAATGTGGATTAAATTGAGTTCCCCATAAATGTTCATCTGCGTATAAACGCCGTCCAACTCGCTGTCTTTCAGAAGTAGCGGCAAGGTTTTCGAAAGGAATTTTGGTGATATAGTATCGTCCGAATCAAGTGGCAAAATAAACTCGCCTGTCGAGTTTTTAACCCCGGTATTGCGGGCGGTGGCGCAGCCAAGATTCTTGTCGTGTCTGATTATTTTCAGTCTTGGAAATAAATGACCTTGCAAAATGTTTGCTGCTGGACGAACCGGAGAGCAGTCGTCGACAACGACGATTTCCACTTCAGCATAGTCTTGGGCTGCAGCGCTGTTGACCGCCTCCAGCAAATAATCGCTGAAATCGAAGTAAGGAATAATGATTGAGACGAGCGGATTATTCGTCATTCCGTAATCTGGAACCGGATCAGATTCAGTTCTGCTGCAATTGCTTAAAGGAGGTAATTAGGTTACCACCCTCCACGAGCAAGAAAGGACGCCATTTTGCCCACTGAGCCATTATAGGGGTAATGCGTGTTAGCGAAAAGGAACTGTATGTTTAATAGAAGCGTGGATTAGCGAGCTTTAAAATTTATCATAAGCTACTTGTTTGTCCAACGCAGCAACAGCCTCAGCGTTTTGCGGGATTGCGCAGCGAATGGCATAATCGGCAAAACGTGCAATCGAGATGGCGATAAAAACAGCTCCCAGATTCTCGAACGTTTCCTCTAAAACCCAAAGGATGTGGGTTTTTGCCATGAATGCATTGGCCTGAATTGCCGCAAGTATTGTCGGAGAAGCTTCCAGGTATTCGGCAGCAATCGCCAGAGCCAGGAATACAATTCCCGATGCCAGAAAGGCTCTTGCATGCTTCACCGGCGCCATTTGCAGCCAGGCAAAGCCTCCGCCTACCGCGGTAAGGACAAGCATTGGAGGTGTATAGACTACATTCCAGTCTGGAATGGACTTTCCGCTTCCGGAAGAAACACCGCCAATGGACTGCCAGATGTCGTCTATGTGCTCATGAAGTTGGACGAATTCGTCAATACAAGCAAAGAAAAAGGCGGCGGCGATGAAAAGCCAGAGCCATCGAGTTTTGGAAACCGGCTTGACGAAGGGGTCTGCGAAGAATGCTACTAGCGAAGCGGCTGATACAAGCATCCAGGAAAAGCATGCAAAAAACGTCGGGAGATTGGCTTCTCGTCCTATATTGAAAAGATCTTGCGCGTAGCCAGTTGGCAGAAATTTGGACATATAGTGCACTGGAATAAGCATGAGCGCAAGAAAAGGCAGCCCGTGCATGGCGCGCACAACTGGGTGGAGAGTGTAATTCTTACCGGTTCTAAACATTGGAAAAGGAGTTTCCATGCCGCTTTTAAGTGACGCACTGGTGAACATGCGAATGATCCTAACACGTACAAGCTTGCAGACACGCTCTCTTGGGCTGCATTCCAGGCAGCCTTTTGATTTCTTTGCGACAGTTTATCTGCAGAGCTTGTCTGTTTGTTACATTTGCGAATTCGAATCTAAACCACGGAAAATTTGATTATAAGTTCGATTGCTGAGCGCATCAGGCTTATGCCCTCGATTTTGCCTTTGCCGGCGAGACTCGCCTGTTTGTTCTTTGCTGCTTTTACTGATTTGACATAGGTCTTCGGGAGCGGCAGGTGAACAAAAAGTACGCTTGCCGGACTCCGTTTGCCTTCCTGATAGCGCAGACACTTGTAGTAAATTTCATTGCAAATGAATGTGCCTGCATGATTGGAGATTTCACATGCAACTCCTTTCTTCGTCAGCGCTTTGCTCATGTATTTCAAAGCAAGTGTCGATGTCATTGCAGCCGGCCCACCCTTTTCCACTGGCGAGTCTTCAAACTGATGTCCGCTATTGTCCGCAATACGGTAGTCTCGGATGTTCAATGCGAACCTTTCTAGGGAGATTTTCTCGCGTCGCGCCGCTACCCCACTCAAAATTATGGCGCTATAACCGCCTTTATTCGCATCCATCTTGCGCTTGAGCTTGGCCCACGCCTTTATGCAGCACGTTGCCAACACGACAGTGTCGACCTGGACCTGCTCACGGCCGCCTGGCAACATAATGGAGGCATCGAGCGTCTCCACTATGGTCTGGCTGGGGTTGGCGTCGAGCTTGTCGAAAGCATCGAAACCCGCCACCAGTACTCTCTTTTGCTTGGATGGCAAGTGATTTTCTCCTGGTTTCCCGCAAAAGCATGTAAACAGGCATTCGAGTCGCCCATGGGCGATTACGCCTATTAGTGTAGAATATCCTTCACTTCATGCCGAAGTGGCGAAATGGCAGACGCAGTTGACTCAAAATCATCCGCCTTCACGGGCGTGTCGGTTCGACTCCGACCTTCGGCACCAATTATTTCCAGACTTTAAGCAAACGATTTTTGGTGTAGGCAAAGGGCTCCATTGAAGCCAATGTGAATCCAAATAATCGCGTTTTTGATGTGTGTTGAGCGGTGTGAATCCAGTTGGATCAGACTGATTGAATGAGTATTGTATTGTGTCTTAATTTGAACTTTCTCGCCAGCAGATTTTTCTGATACTAAATATGGTGCAGCTATGATTTTACGAGACAAATGTCTCTTTTGGCGCAGGCAAGAAAGATATGTTCAAACCATTTCGGAATCTCTGAAGCAAGGAAGGTTTGCGAACTTCGTGCCCATGGGAAAGATAGAATTGGAATAGGTCTCTCCCCTTCTTAAAGCCGTGCAGTTCGTAAATGAGTGACGCATTCAAAAATAGCGATTTGACCGACGACGAAGTGCGTATCGGTTTGCTTCGGCTCATACATTCCGCCAAAAAGGACGATAATTTCCCCGGCGCAACTGCGAGGATGCTTCTCGAGGTGGGAGCCGATCTCAAGAGTATAGAAGAGGCGATAGCCTGGCTCAGTGGAGAGGATTTTATATACGTGCGGAATCGGCGTTTCCTCGTCACGCCGAAGGGGCTTGATTATCTCGATTCCAATGACGAACCACCGAACGACCGCTATGATGGTTAGGCTCTTTCATGGTTTACATTGACAATGAAAATTCACGCATTGCTGTTTGATGGTTTCGACGAACTCGATTTCTTCGGCGTTTTTGAAGCCTTGAGAATGGCTGGTTTTTCTGTACTGACGCGTTCGCTTTACAGGCAAGAGGTTCTCACTGCCGCTTACGGAACCAAGATAATTCCCGACCCTTCCTCTTTGTCCGATGAGAAGCCGGACATTTTGCTGGTTCCTGGTGGTGGATGGATATCTCGTTCACCGCAAGGCGCCTGGACGGAAGTGAATAAAGGGGCAATTCTGGAAGTGGTGAAAAATTACCATGATGTTGGTGTCACTCTCGCCTCTGTTTGCACCGGTTCGCTGATTCTTGGTAAAGCCGGGCTCCTCCAGGACAGACCGGCGACGACGAATCACGGTGCGGTTAAAGAGCTTATCGACTGCGGTGCCAAATATGTCGACGCAAGGGTTGTTGACGATGGTGACATTGTCACCGCCAGCGGTATCACGGCAAGTCTCGATCTCGGGCTCTGGTTGGTGGAACGATTTAAGTCACTAAATGCTGCTCAGGATGTTTCTGAAAGGCTGGAATTTGAGCGCAGAGGAATTGTTATTAGATGAGTGATTTTCTCAGTACTCCTGAGGGAGTTGTCGTGTGTCTCTACGCCGCTATTTCATTTCAGCCCGGGCAAAAGCCAAACTACAATTTGTTGAACACACTATTTCACCCGCAGGCGCGAATTGCACCGCCGGCTACTGATACCGGCGGCGTCCTCAAATCTATGGGTGTGGAGGAATTCTTCGATTACTTCGATTCGCGGATTCAAGACATCATTTCTGTGGGCGGTCGCGAAGAACAAGTAAGTTACAAGACCTTCATTTTCCACAACTTCGCTCACATATTTAGCGCGTATCAGTTCATTCTGTTTGACAGTGAGAAACCTTTGGCACGTGGCGTCAACTCGCTGCAATTGGTGCATGAGAATGGGCGCTGGTGGATACTGAGCCTTACCTGGGACAGGACAGAGCCAGGGGAGGAGCTTCCCTCTCTGGCGGTTTAGGCTTCATACTCATAACAGTCGAGCAATCAAGAAATTGGCTGAGCACGGGGTTTTGCTAACTTCGCCTCGCTTCGGGGTACCCCAGTCGTATATCGGTGCCCTTACAAAATTATGCCGCAGCCTATAGCCGCGCTTGCCAAATCCTCCCTATGATGGGAAGAACGCAATTTGTATGCTGCAGAGTTTTCTGGCGAAGGCTCTTATTATCTATTGGAGACACCAAATGAACACCAATGCGCTCGATGTTCAGCGTTTTATTAGAGGTGACAGTTATCTTCCACAAGTAGAATCAAAAGATTATGCCGCTGATAGGAAGGTTGAATTAGATCGATTTTTGATAATGGCATCTATAAGCATCATCGCGTTTCTGCTCCTGTCCGTGCTCAATCCCTATCATTTTGTCTTGACCGCAGCTTATGGCTGGGCCGGTCTCTGGGCAACCGATCGTCTGTCGCGGAAAAGCGCTATGGCGGTGGCGCCCATTCTCATTGTGTTAAATCTAGGTTGTTGGTCACAGTCATTTATCGCTTTGCCGCTAGCGGCGCTGACCATCGGACTGGCTGCAGACTTTCCCATCGATGAATGCTCGCGAGATGCTTTGAGGCTGTCTGGGCTAACCTGCGCAGCCCTTACTTTGCTATGTATGTTGGCTTAAATTCTCGTCGAACAAACCAACTATTCCTCTGCACAGATTGAGGAGCAGCATGTCGTTGCCGTGACTTGCCATGAAAGAGAGACCGGTGGTTGTCTCTTTCGTGACTGGAATGGGAACGCAGACTTCCGGAACGCCAGCAAGGGGCGCCACCCCCGTGAGATTCATATTGCGACCGCGATTGGTCAGAAGTTCTTCATCGCTGGCGTCTATGAGAGGTGGCAGATCCGTGGTGGTCGGCATGCATAGAACCGCATCGCCGGAGAGCAGCTCCGCAAAGCCCTTTACGATTCTGTTGCGAAACTCGGTGGCCGCTTCGTAGTCCGCTGCAGTGACTGTGCGCGTGAAATCAAACCTTTCTCGAATCGATGGGCAAATTGCCGGATTCGTTTCCTCGATCCATTGACCATAGATTTTCCAGGCTTGTCGGCCCTGAAAAACTCTATAGAGCTGAGCATGACCCTCCCAACCGTACGGCTCCAGGTGGACTTCTTGGACCTCCGAAAACTTCGCGGCAATTGTTTCGACTGCCGAGTCAATCGCTGCTTTCAGGTCTTTCGTAACCAATCCAAATGTGTCTCTGGCGATCAGGAGTTTTTTGGGAAACATTGCCGATGGATTTTCATTCAATAAAACCGATCCGACTGTTTCAAGCATAAACGGATTCCGCGCCATCCAACCGACCGCGTCCAATAGTGGTGCAAGTGGTGCTACGCCTTCAACAGAAATTCTTCCGTACGAAGGTCTAAATCCATATATTCCGCAGTAGCTGGCAGGCACTCGAATCGAGCCACCAGTGTCAGTGCCCAGCGCAAAGTCGACCAACTCGGCTGCTACAGCAGAGGCAGAGCCGCTGGACGATCCCCCAGGTATACGATCTGGGTACTGTGGATTGTCTGGAGCACCGAAGTGAATGTTGATACCATCGACGCTAAATGCGAATTCGTCGGTGCACGATTTTCCAATCAGTGTTGCGCCGGCGCTCAAGATTGTCTCGATGGCGGCAGCGTTTGCGGTGGCGGGTTGGTGCGTCCTTGCCCAATCCGGATTTCCAATTCCTGTGACTTCCCCTTTTACATTGAATAGATCTTTTGCTGCGAACTTTAATCCTGAAAGCGGTCCTTTCGCAGAACCCGGTATGTTCAATTTCTTGATGATGCCGTCGAATCGCTTGATGGTCGTGGTCATATTAATAGCCTGGCACCTGCATCGGATAGTTCTGTTGTGGTGCCTGTTGCAGCGGCTGACCCTGCATCGGCGCCACCTGCATCGGCGCGCCCTGCATTTGAGGCATGGACTGCGTGCCCTGCATTCCTTGCGCTTCTCGCATTTGCTGATACTGCTGTCTTTGTGCCTGCCTTTCGGCCATGAATCTAGCGAAACTTGCGGCTGTCGATGGATCTGGCGCGAAAGGTTCGATCATGGTTCCCTGCTCGACTCTGACTATCAAATCCTCCGGCATGCCGGCCGCATTGAAGCCTTTGATCGACGTGGTTTTCCGAATGCCATTTGCATCCGGCTCGAATCTTCCCAATGTTTCAATCGTGGTTGATCGCGCAATGACACCTGTTTCTTTTGCCACCACTAGCGCTGGGCCCGTCGCTGTTTCCACAACCGAGTCGTTGCCTGAGTGCAAGAATCGCGACTTGCGAATGAGATTGTATTGCACAGAGCGAACAGACTCGATTGAATTGCGATATGGGGTGCGATTCAGGTGCCACACGCGACCGCTCGAGTCGAGTTGGTGCCCGTAGTGAAAAGTTCTGTAGATTTTTTCCATTCGATTGGGCGTCAGTTGTGTTCGCGTCCGATAGTCGACGAACTCGACCACCAGTGAGCGATCGACCTGAAAGGTTCCGGCAAACCAGGGAGGAATGCAGATCCAATCGTCCACCACGGCGCCCATCGAAATCGCATTTGCATTGAATCTCTGCCCGGGCATCAATGCCGGTTCGAGCGGCTGAACCGTCTCAGAGTGCTCAACTCCCGCCTTCAGCAGGGTCGGTCCAGGCGCGGCCGGCGCGGACTCGCCCTGAGCTGGTTGAGCCGGCATAGCTCCGTCCTGAGCGATTGCCGGTGCAGTCGAGGCGATTACACAGACCCAGACCCAGAAGATGAATGCCATGCGATACAGGGAGTCCTTCATATGGAGGAGCATTATGCCATCGCGAGCGGATTTAATCTATCCGCTGAGCACGGAAAGACGCCGGGCTGGCTTTTACAGCGCTAAGGCGCCGGTTCATATTCTGAAACCTGGCAGGGTGCTAGAAAAATGCCAAACTGGCTATTTTCAGGGCATATAGGTAAGAATGGGAGTATCTGTCGCCTAACCTTCCTACCCGCCAAACCCGGGAATTCATGGATTCGAACGAGAAAACAACCGAGTCGAAAGCCTGCACTCAGCCCGCTGAGCGCGTTGCTGCGCCGGACATTGAGCTGAAAGTGACCGAGGATGTGCCGCCGGAAGGCAGCGATGCAGCGGCGGAGAATCAAGGAATTGGCTCTTCGACTGATCCTATCGCTGAAGCCCTGGCTCAGTCGTTTGAAACGCCCTGTGAAACGTCGGGCGAAGCGACCGGTGAATCGACGAGCGAATCAACGGGTGAAACAGTAGGGGAAGCAGCCGCTGAAGCAGTGCAACCGGCTGAAGCCCCGGCTCCAAATCTTTCCCTTCATGCATCAGCCATTCCTTTGAGCATCAAGCCGGAAATGTCGACCGACTGGCCCTTAAGCAGAAAGAAACAGATTTTCAATGTTGTCTACTTCGGGGTGATCAGTCTTCAGTTGATTGGATTGGTAGAGCAAGGAGTTGCTCCCTACCTAGCATTATTTTGTCTGGGACTGTGCGGTTTATTTACTGCAGCTTCCGTTTTCTACCTGTTCAATCATCGACATCACCAGACTGCGTCTGATGAATTCAGTCCGCGTGTGAGAAGAAGTCTGCGTGCGGCCGGTTTGCTTATACCCGCATTTATGCTGATGGGAATTGGCGCGCACAGATTCGGTAATCAGGACAGTATTGGACAGATGCTTCCACCTGCGCCCATTATTGGTGGGGGTGGGGATTTCGATGCTGAGATGAAAGCCGGAAGGGCTGATTATAAGAAGCACAGATTAGGTGACGCGCTCTCGCATTTTGAACGGGCATCTGCAATCGATCCAAGTTCCGACGCAGCCTTTGAGTGGATCGGAGAAACTAACGACAGCATGCACAAGTATCCGGCTGCTTTGGTTTCGTCATTGCACGCGATTGAATTAAACCCTGACAATGAAAATGCACATGTAGTTGCTGCGCATGGATTTCTCATGACGGGCAGATTTGATGATTCTCTTGCCTACGCTCAGCAGGCAGCACAACTGAATCCGGAAGATGGCGAGGCTTATGGATATCAGAGCCGAGCGTTAAATATGCTAGGAAGACACGACGAAGCCTTAATCGCTGACAATAGTCATGTTAAGTATCACAATTATGAGGCGAGAGCTTTCGATCAGAGAGCTGAAACGCTTGAGAGCATGGGGCGCATGCAAGAAGCAAAGTACGATCATAATTTGGCCGAGCAAATTCGCAACAGCCACGGCATAGCAAACTAAGCAGGCTTAATAGAAAGCCAGTACCACCTCGACTGTATCAAGACCCATGTTGCTAGGCCTCTGCCCAGTTGAGACCATTCGGCAATTGTGCCGATGAGTATTCCAAATGCAAAACGCGACGATGATCTGGTTTTGTGGATTTGGAAGAGCTGTGCAATATAAGTGGGCGCATCAAAATGATGTCGCCACTTTCTGCCGTGCGGCATATAGGCGTGCTTCTTTCGATGATTCCTGGAATCTCCGCCTGATCTAAAAGCCCGCTGTGGTGCGAGCCGGCAACGAATTTGATGGCACCATTATCCTTGGGGCAAGGATCGAGATGTATTCTCAAAGAGATGATCTGCTCAAGAATATCTTTTGGTGGCTGCACATGAGTGACACCATCTTTTGTCGACCATGGGCCAAAACCATCTGTGTCTATGCGCTGTTCGACGGCGATAGAAAGGTCTTGATGCCAGGTAACATACCAGTTGGATGCGGGAGTTTTGTCAAAGAAAATTGAACGAACAGGTTTGGTATTCTTGCCTAAAATAGCTGTGGCTATTTCTACTGCTTCGCTGGAATTTGCAAATTCTCGCACTTCGGGGCACTGACTGAGCAGATTTCTGAATCCCGCAGAACAGGCTGAAGTATTCGCTGCTCTGAATGTTTCGATAGCATTGGTGAGTCTTTCGATTTTATCTGCGGAAAACGGATTGGGAATCAAGGCAAAGCCGTTTGACTCGAATTCCTTTAGCGTGTCTCGAGACAACGTCAGAATAGCCACTTGGTCTCCTTTGCGTCGGTTGGACCAATGTGCTTCAGGAGTGCTGCGAACTCATCGCTGCCTTTTGCCGGAAGAGATTTTCCGGAGAGGTATCGAAGCAGATCAAATTCGTGCGACAGCTTCTTACTTGATTCGTGCTCGGTAAGCTTCTCGTAATCGGTCGGTTTGTTTCCGCTCAAGTAGTCCAAGTATCTTTTCCGTACAGTTTCCTCATCCTTTGAGTAGTATCCGCTGGACGAGGCTTTGCCGACTTCTGCTAATGCAGACTGAATGCATTTGCTTCTTTCGTTTCCAGTTGATGCTAGCGCGAGTCGTTCCCAGCAGACAGAGAAAACATGCGATCGCCTGCCGTCAGCGCTTTGAAATTTTTTGGCAAGGAAGTTTTGCAAAAACGTCTGATCTTCAATAAAATCAAAATAGTGGGCCGGTTCAGCCGCATGCCCCATCATGTATTCATACTCATAGACATCGAGCATTGCCTGACGCAAGTCGTCAAGTTTTTCATTGCAGAGAGAGCGGCGTTGGAAGATTGTTGGGTCGTATTGAATGTGAGAACATGCGAGTCGATCAAGGATTGTTTTTGCTTCGTCAAAATTTTTCAGGAGAGCAAAGGAGTTGGCCAGCATTGAAAGAGTTCTCCAATGCAAAGATTCTGTAATGCTGATCTTGGCACGCTCGAAAAGCTCTTTGGCTTTCTTCAATTGATCTCGCGCCTTTTCGTTTTCTCCCTTCTCATACCAACATTGCGCCAGGAAAACATGCGGCGCCGGCGCAAGTTCGTCGAACTTAAGTGCGGATTCGAAGGCAATTATTGCTTCACTCGGCTTTTCACTTCTGAAGTATATGCGCCCGTCCATGTAGTGTCTTGCGAATTCCATTTCTGACTCGCCAGGATGCAGAAGCGGCTCGAGTGCAGCCTTTGCACTTTTGAAGTCTTTTTTAAATTTCGGGTCAAGTACATACTTTGACGTAAACTCGCAAAGTGACTCTTTGTAGCTGGTGCATGATTCAGTCGACGGCCATCTTGAATCAGCAAAGTCTTCCGCCTTTGAATCAAGCAAAAATTGACAGCTGACTTGTCTTCTTGCCCTTTGCAGTGACGGTTGAGCAAACGAAGCCCATTCTTGAGAATAGGCAACGTGCCGCCCTAAGTCTGCCATGTGCACCAATTCGTGCAGGAGAATCCTTTTGAGGTCCTTTTGCTGCTCCGCGCCATCGGCGATGAAGATGGCGCTGTCAACGGCAAGTACGTATGCGCTGGTTGTTTTGCCCAAAATATTCTTGTAAGGAATGTATGGGGTTTTTAGCAATGGGATTTTTCCATGCACCGATGCTAGCGCCACTACCCCTGGTGCATTCTTCTTTATCTCGTCCAAGAGCCTGGAAACGCATGCCTTTTCCTCTTCCTTCCAGGGTCTGCTGTCGTAATCGAAATACTTTGCGTCCGGCGGAAACGAAGTACGATCGGCGCAGTAGTAGAAAGTATTGTCTTTATCAGGTTTTTCGCTCTTTGTATCCACGGGCTTTTCCGCGGCAACATGCCCGGTCGAGAGGTCGGATGCCTTTGCAGAACGGATATTCAAATCGACTGTCATAGATAGAGTCGCGAAGAGCGCCGCTGAAATTCCAAAAATCCATTTTGATTTCCGATCCACGGGACGATTAACCTCTTTGCTGCAGCGCGTCAGTTGCCAATTTTAGTGCATAGCGACCGACGTCTTCGGGCCAGCTACCTGTTAGTTCGCGAAATTTTTTCTCGTCGCCGGCAAAAAGGGCTCGCGCCGACTCTTCGAAACCCGGTAGATTTCCAGCCAGAGCAGACATGAATCGATATGCAGCCTCCTGCGACTGGCGAATTGCATCCTTCCCGGAATTAGCGTGCCGGGCTTCATCAACCAATTTGCGCAGTGCAACCGACGCGCCACCAGGTTGACTATTCAACCAATCCCAGTGCCGCGGCAAGAGGGTGACCTCTCGTGCCACCACACCCAATTTTGGACGCCCGGGTCCACGCGATTCATCACCCTTCGCCGCATTAGTCGTCGTCTCGACGCCCTTCGATTCAGGCGCTGCCGGCTGCATCGCTAGTGACGCCGCTTTCTGGCTGCCTTCAATTCTCAGCAGAACGTCTTTGGTGCTTCCGCGAAAATCCACTTCTATCGGCTGCGCGGTTTTATCGTCAAAGATCAGAACGAATTCTTTTTCGCCACCATCAAGAGTCTTCTTTGTAATTTGCGCAACATGTTTGAGATCGCCTGTGGCTATCATTTTTAAACCGGCGAAAGCCGTGCATGTTTTTTCCTGGGTTTCGACCATGGTCATGGCTGATGTCCTTCGATGGCTAACGAAGAATAATTCTACCCGGGTAAAAATATCCTGTCAATATTACCCGGATAAAAATTGATTTTGGCGCGAACAAGTTTTCCGCGCGTTTAATGCGCCGGATAATTTTTGAGTGCCGTTTCCAATTGCTTATATAGATCGGGCAACCAAACAGGATCGTTTTTGTCCGCTGGCGGTGCTTTGAAACTTCTCAAATCGACCGGACAAATGATGACGGGAATTTCGCGGCTCTTGGTGTCATGGGCCATAACAAATAGGTCCTCCGCCACTTCATCACCCATTGCTAAACAGCCGACAGAGCCATTCGAGCCATGAATCAATATGTCGCCGCCGGGATCTTCGCGCCCGTCGATTCTGGCATGGTCCAGGTCGAAAGCATTCGGATAGTTGAGGCGAAGACCCAGATGGTATGGCGTGTTTGGCTCCAGCGCTTCAATTCGATAAAGTCCTTCCGGAACTTGAAAATCTCCCTGACGCAGCTTCGGACCTAGCTTCCCGCTTGCCGCAAGAATCTTGTAGTCGGACAAGTGTTGAAATTTCTCGTCGGCGGACGCAACGTAAACCTCCAGCACGCGCTTGTCTTTGAAAGCAAGAAAGGCGAGTTTATTCGGTGGATAGTCAAGCTTCTTGGACTTGAAGAGTTTGTTGAGTCGAGCGCGAGCAAGCTCTCCATAGGCTTCGATCTGATCTTCTACGGTTTTCTGAGCCAACAGTTGTTTTAGAAAGGGCACTTGCGAAGCCGCAATCTTCAATGGTCCCCGCAAGAAAAACGCTGCAGCGCCGAGCACGATAATCGCGCTGATGCCTACTGCTAGAAGTTTTTTTGCTTGCATTCGTATGACTCAGAAAGACACTTATACGTCCTCTGCCGCCGTGTTTGGTAGGGAGCTGAACTCCTTAGTCCAGATATTCTCTTAGTTTGCGAGAACGGTTGGGGTGGCGCAGTTTTCTCAGCGCTTTGGCTTCGATCTGCCTGATCCGTTCGCGTGTGACGCCGAACAGTTGCCCGACTTCTTCCAGTGTTCGCTGGCGACCATCGTCCAAGCCGAAGCGCAGGCGCAGTACATCGCGTTCGCGTGGGGCCAGGCCAGCCATGACTTCGATGATGTCTTCGCGCAAAAGCTCTTGAGTGATGCTGGATGCCGGCGTGGCAGCGTCGGTGTCTTCGACGAAATCGCCCAGTTTGCTGTCGTCTTCTTTGCCGACAGGTGTTTCCAGAGAGACCGGTTCTGCCGACATCTTGATGATTTCGCGCAGTTTGCTGACGCTTATTTCCATGACTTGCGCGATTTCTTCTTCGGTGGGCTTTCTGCCTTTGTCTTGCGCAAGCTGCCTGGTGGCTTTCTTGATCTTGTTGATGGTCTCAACCATGTGCACGGGGATGCGGATCGTCCGTGCCTGGTCGGCAATGGCGCGGGTAATTGCCTGACGAATCCACCATGTGGCGTAGGTGCTGAATTTGTAGCCGCGCTCGTAATCGAACTTTTCGGCGGCGCGAATCAGACCGAGATTGCCTTCCTGAATCAAATCAAGCAGCTGCATGCCGCGCCCGGCGTAGCGTTTGGCAATGGACACGACCAGTCTAAGGTTAGCCTGCACCAATTGGCGTTTTGCCACGGCGCCTTCTGCTCCGCCCTGCTCAATTCTTCTGGCCAGTTCAATTTCCTGGTCGGCTTTCAAAAGGGGAATGGTACCGATTTCTCGCAAATACATGCGGATAGGGTCGCCGTCAGTCAGTCCGCCCTGCAGGGTCTGGATATTGACGTCTTCTTCCGAAACCTCGTCATCTTCAATAGCAAAAGCAGCTTCTTCCTCCGATTCCTCGAAGTTTTCTTCGCCCTCCTGAGCGGGTTTCGCCTCAAACGTTGAAGAAGAGGAAGAGGAAGAACTTTCTCGCTTTTGTGCCTTTTTCGCCATTTTTTCCTTCCTGCCGGCGCCGGCCTTGGTCTCCGTTTTAATATGCCCCGTTGCAACAGTAGCAAATTTCCGCTCGGTCACGGTCTGAGACAGTATATCCCGTATTCGATCCTTAAGTCCTTTAGGGACAGGGATGTCATTGCGAAAATCCCGAAGCTGCTGGCGCACCTTAAGACTGTCTGCCCATGACCCCTGGCATGTTAAACATTGGTCCAGGTGCTGAACCACCCCGGCGGTCGTTTCGGTCTTAGCTTGATCGTCCAACATCAGCTCTAAAAGCGGGACTATGTCGTGGCATTCCATGTTTTCGCCTCATTCACAATTGGGTTTTGGTTGGGTTTTAGCCGTCACTGGTGGGTCGGCAGAATTGCAAAGCTTTTTACGCATCAGTTTTCTGGCCCGGAAGAGTCTGGACATAACTGTTCCAATTGGCACATCTAATATTTGTGCCATTTCTTCATAGGTGGCGTCGTCGATTTCGCGCAACAAGAGGGGAACCAATAGCTGCTCCGGCAAGGCCGAAAGCGCTTTCATGAGCTCGGGATGAATTTCCGAATTGCATAAAAGCTCTTCTGGACCCGGCTCTGCCAGCATTTCGTCCGACTCAATAGAATCGTCCAGCTCGACAGTTTCGACAGTCCGTCCGCCTTTTCGGAAATGGTCGCGGACTGTGTTGATGAGAATCCGGCTCAGCCAGTTCTTTATGCTTGTCTGTCCCCTGAACGTATGGAAACTTTTGTACGCTTTCAGGCATGTTTCCTGCACTATATCCTCTGCATCGTCTGCGTTCCCCACCCGAGCAAATGCCAATCTATAGAGGGGCTCTGCGAATTGCAGCGCCAATTCTTCGAAGTTGTCTTCTGGGGGTTTTCTGCTCAATTTCTTCCAGTGGCGGTTGGTATCGCTTCCACTAATTGAGACGCTCAACCAACTGGTTTTATTCCCTGCGGCAACAGTTGAGGATTTTGCAGCTGAGGCGAGGCGTATGCAATTCGGCAAGACGGTGGCGAGTTTTGGTAGATTGATTATCGGGCTTATATTTTTATGTATGCAGTTGCGAGGTGTGGATTGCCTAAAGCAGCGACTATTTTCTTGATTTATTGTTTTGCGGCATTGATCGCTTTTGCTTGCCCGCAGAAGGCGCAGGCTCAGGGAACCGCTGAGCTGCAGCAAGGAGTGGCACTTTTCAATGCGAAGAAATACGAGGAGGCTATTGGCGTTTTAACGCGTTCTGCGCAGCAGGGCAATGTCAGAGCCACCTATTATCTGGGATTGTGCCATCAACAGTTGCGCCATGATGACAAAGTTGTTGAGTTGTTTCAGCATATTCGACAGACCTATCCGAGCTCCCAAGAAGCACTTCTGTGCAATGACTATCTCGAGAAATTGAATCAGAATGCCTCCGGCGCCGCAGCCGCCGCTGTCAGGCCGGCACAGCAGTCAGACGCCGATAAGCTAAAAGCACAAGTTGAACTTTTGACCTCCGCTCAATGGAAGGCTTTGCCTGAAACCGCGCGCATTCCTTTTCAGATGAAGAATGGACACATGTATGTGCAGGCGAAGGTAAACGGAAGGTATTGCGACATCGTATTCGATACCGGTGCAAGCGCTTGTGTTATGAGTCTTCATGAATATCCCGATCTGTTTTCGCAGGCTGACATTGCAAAGGCACCATCAATTCCAGTTGCACGTCCGCACGGCGTGGACTACATGAAAGTGGTAGCCGGAGAGGTGTCGGTCGATCGAATAACGAGGAAGCTGACCATTTTGCTGACTCGTGAGCCCGGCGTCAGCGTCATCGGACAAAACTTCTTCAAGGAATATCAGTACGAGATCGACGGTTTTTACGTTCGCATGACCAAGGCCCCTTATGTCAGCCCCGTTGCCGATGCCGCAGCGAATGCTCACTCGGCACATGTGTCACATGCCACTGAAGCGAGCGACAAATATAGCATTCCCTTTAGAAGGCAGGCCAACTGCATGGTAGTCGATATCCTGGTAAACGGACACTCAATTCCCACGGTTTTCGATACGGGCTGTGCGCCGGACGGCGTGGTTATGCCGATATACTTTATGGAAAGACTCGGAATACAGAAAAACTCGGACGGTTATTATGCGGAAACTGCGGTGGTCGGACCAATCACCAGAAAGTTTGCGAGAGTTCATTTCGCAAACGGATTGGACACTTTGCTGATCGGACCAAAGTTTTTCGGCGACCGTCGATATACTGTTGATCCGATCAATAACCTGATCAAGTTTCAGTACTGAGATCGCGGAAATTGAAGATTCGGCGGAAGCGGAGATAGGATGCTGCAGCATGCGCCTGCGCGCGGAACAGCACGACTGTGGAATTGCACCTTACGCACTGAGGATGGGCTCGGTAATATTACCGAAGCCCTCTGAATCCTGGCGTTGACGGATTCAGTATAGAAACCCAATCGAAGGACCCCAGTAAAAAATATCCTTCGTAAAAAAAATTGTTTTTGAAATCGACTCGGCGCCTCCATTTGCAGCGATGCGATGAGCTGAGCGAGCAGATTCTTGGAGGCGTTTATGAAAGAAGAACTGATTTGGGCCTTGGCATTTGATTATCCGCGCGTATTTATCGGGACCCGCCGAAGATACGAGAGCGCCAGTTTTCAGGGAATCACTTGTGGTGACGGTTGGGAACCGATCGTGCGGTGGCTGTCGGCTGCAATTGAGAGACTGATTGAAAAAGAGCCGGAGGAAGAGCGAGAATTATATCGGTGTATCGAAATTCGAGAGCGCTTCGGTGGGCTGGAATTCTATATGAATGACGCCACCGAGGAGATGACAAAGCTGGTCAAGATAGCCATATCGGAAAGTTTAAAGATTTGCGAATTCTGCGGAAATCCGGGTGGGCTGCGACAAGACGGCAGAAGAGGTGCAAAGACGGTCTGCGAAGCCTGTCGTGGAAAAGTGCTAGTGTTGCCGCTGGCAGCCATCGCGCCAGTGCCGCATATATAGAGTTCGTAGGGGCGACGCCATGCGTCGCACCTACAGAACGGCGGGACGCGCCTGTGTTAATCTAATGCTGATGCCTTTCCGGTAGAAGTGTTTGGATTTCTTAGAGCAGATTGCGCACCGCCCATATCCGATTTCATCGGCACCATATGTGATGTCACAGGTGTGGCGTAATTTGTTGTTCGCCCATTGGCGTGTTGAACCTTACATTCTGCAAAAACTGATCCCGGCGCCACTGGAAGTCGATACTTTCGATCTTTCTGGCTGGCTTGGCGTAGTGCCGTTTCGCATGTGTGAAGTGCGCGGGCGATTGATGCCTTTTCATGTCGACTTTTTGGAATTGAATGTTCGCACCTACGTCAAATATGGTGAGAGACGTGGTGTATATTTCTTCAGTCTTGATGCAGATCATTCGCCGTCAGTCTGGGGGGCGCGCACATTTTTCGCACTGCCGTATTTTAGAGCGAAGATGAGCTACCAAAATAGAAGTGGCGTAATTAGCTACTCTTCAAAGCGTTTGGGCCAGGGTCCACCCGCTGAATTCGCCGCTGAATATGAGGCAATCGGTGAGCCCACGGTGGCAGAGTCCGGAACTTTGCAGCACTTCCTGACTGAGCGGTATTGTCTTTTGGTATCTAAAGGCGGTGTCGTACATCGCACTGACATCCATCATGCGCCCTGGCGACTTTCTCCCGCCCGTGCCACGATAACTACAAATACGATGCCTGCCCCGCTCGGTCTGACATTTGAGGCTCCGCCCTACTCGCTTCTCTTTGCAGAAGAAATGAAAATGGTCAACTGGTTGCCAACTCGGGAAAGTTAAAAGCTAAAGTCAAAAATTATTCCAGGTGGTACATATATACAGTCCATTAGGAAGTATGGAAACCATTAGGAACTGCATGGTCTGTAGGCAATCGCCCCTAGAGACACCTGGGAGACCACGAACATTACGTCGAAGCCCCAATTACCGGTTGCTGGAGCGTCGCGAAATCCCGCCAAAGATCATTGGCTGAATCTCGCCGCGCCGGATGCCTGCGAAATCGACTATACGCATCAGACAGAAGAAGGCTTCCTTTCGTTGATGCTGAAATATCTCGATCCTCTGTTGGATAAGAGCAATTTCAACGTGAGCGAAGCGATTTTTCTATGTTTTATCTTTCTGGGATTTTTTATCGTCTATCCCATTCAGACTATTTGTTGGGCCGTAGGGGGCATGGCTCTTCTGGGCTTGTGTTTGCTCGCCTCCGGACTATTCTCTAATTACCCTATCATTACTTCCGCGCATAGTATCACCTGGTCTCCACTTCATGCTTTTAGTTTGAGATTCAGGTTTACGA
The DNA here is from genome assembly GCA_964531315.1 of uncultured Candidatus Obscuribacterales bacterium. Lineage (GTDB taxonomy): Bacteria > Cyanobacteriota > Vampirovibrionia > Obscuribacterales > Obscuribacteraceae > QKMZ01. Next base: position 40,622 of record CAZHEZ010000008.1, read on the forward strand.
GACCCTGGGAAGATATTCGCTCAGTCGAGTTTACGCGCGATCGTTTTGTTTCCAGTTATCCTGATTGCATCCGCATCGTGTATAAAGACGGTTGCGATGTGCAGTTGCGACTGGCTGGTTTTACCAAAAAAAATTTAGAGCTGCTCTTGCTGCTGATTCGAAATCATTGTCCGCAAGCCAAATGGCTGCCGCTTGACGAGAAAGTCAGGCTGAACATTTCTTTGTCCGCAACGCCTACCAGTCAAGTTTCCTTTACTGGCTTGTGGCTAGATGAGATCGGATCTCGCCTGGGCAGCACGGCTTTCGTTCCTCTAGACCCTGGCACATCGCTGCAAGACGGGCGCATCAAGGTAATTGGTCAAATTGCACTCGGCGGTTTGTCGGCAATCTATCTTGCGCAGACAGAAGACAAAAAGGCATGCGTTTTGAAGGAATCTGTCGTTCCATTCTCGTCTGAAGATGAAGCGCGCAAAATGGCACTGGAATTGTTTAAGCGTGAGGCACAACTGCTTGCCAAAATCGATCACCCACGTATCGCCAAGATCTATGACTTCTTTATTGAAGATGATCACCATTATTTGCTCATGGAATACCTGGAGGGGAGGAATCTGCGTCAGTATGTACAAGAAAACGGTCCGCAAAAGGAAGCCGCTGCAATTCTCTGGGCGAAACAAGTCGCTGACATTCTTGCCTATTTGCATTCTATGGAGCCGCCCATCATCCACCGCGACCTCACCCCAGATAACTTGATTGTCGAGGATGATGGTGCAATCAGCTTGATTGATTTCGGCGCCGCTAATCAATTTTTAAGCACCGCAACCGGTACCATTATCGGGAAGACATCTTACATGTCATTGGAGCAATTTCGAGGAAAAGCCAGCCCACCATGCGATGTTTATTCTCTGGGCTGCACATTACAGTTTCTCCTGCTGGGGCTTGATCCTGAACCGTTTTCTTGTGCGTCCACAGCAACTGGGCGCAACGATTGGCGGACGGTGCAAGAGCTGATTCGTGAGTGTAAAAATGAAGATCTGAAAGCACGACCAACCGCCAAAACGATCGCGGACCGATTGCAGATGCTGTTGCAAGAGCGAGGCGCAAAGTAGCGGTGGCTGGCAAAGCGAAATCAAAAAAAGAGAGTGGTTTGCGTCTCATCGTCGTTGAGACGGTCAGCAATCGCCCTGCCAAGAGCTATAAGGGCGTGTTCGTGAAAGCGGGTGTGGGATTTGCCTTTGCTTTCGCTTGTATGTTCTGTACGCACCTTGACGCACTCTTTGTTCTCTGGAAATTACTTGCTCCCGTGTTGGCTCGCGATTGGTGGCTTATCGTTCTTTCCGGTGGTGTATTTTACGGCGGACTTCTGGTCGACGAGAGAAACCGAGATACCCGGGGACTTCTGCGCGTCACCAAAGTTGATTCGAAAGGCATGGTCCTGGGACGACCTGGCATGATCAAGCACGATGCGACCTTCTTCATTCCATGGAATATGCTTACTTCGGTGGAAACCGGCATTGATCAAAGCGGACCGCAACGGCATGAATACATGCTTTTCAAAATGGGACAGTATCTGGCATACAAGTTGCGCCGGGATATCGGTTTTAATTGGGTTGACGAACAAACCGTTATTACTAGAGCAAGACAAAACGCGCCCGACGCGAAGTTCTCAATCGAACGCAGTGCCGTAGACAATAAGAAGCAAGATTCCCGCTACACCACGATCTGGCTTCAATATCTTTCGCCTTCAGGAAAGCGCAAAAGAAGAGGACACCTTCAGGCTGGTGATACTCTCAATGGTGGCAGATTCGAAGTGATAAAGGTGCTTGGTGCCGGTGGGCAGGGGACGGCCTATTTGGCGAAAGTTCTGGACGGACCGAATGTGCCGGACACTACAACAGATGGTCTGGAGGCTGGAAAAGAAGTGGCGATCAAAGAGTACATATTGCCTATGCACGCCAATGATGGATTGTCGACGCGTTTTAAAGACTCGCTCGACAATGAAGCGAAAATTCTCTCCGCAATCGATCATCCCAATATCGTCACGCTTTACGATTGCTTCGTCGAGGATCATCGCGGTTATATGGTGCTCGAGTATATTGACGGACCATCATTACGCGCCCACATCAAAGCGACCGGTCCGGCCAAAGATCTTCTGGTTGTCTGGTGGGCGCTGGAGATTTGTTCGATCCTTCGCTATCTCAAGGGACTGACGCCGCCTATCGTGCACCGCGACCTGACGCCGGACAATCTCATCTGGAAGAGCGACCGGCATATCAAACTGTTTGATTTCACAGTCGCACATAAATTTGAGGCAATGCGGCTAGCGACTGTCGTCGGCAAGCAGTCGTACATGGCGCCCGAACAAGTGAAAGGCTATCCATGCCCGCAGAGTGACATCTACTCTCTGGGCGCCACCATGTATTTCCTTTTGACAGGTTTGGATCCAGAACCACTATCTGTTTCAAGCCCTCGTTCTATCAACCCTGAAGTGAGCGAGAAGCTGGATCAGATCGTTCAACGCTGTACAGCCTTTGACTTAAAGAAGCGGTACATAGAACCTTCAGAGATAGAGAAAGACCTCTCTTCTATAGGAAATGAACAGATACCTTAGTGACTTAAGTCTCCCATTTAATGTTCTCTTTAATCAAAGAACGCTCTTTGACAGTAATAAGAACAGGGGCCTGTGATGTTTTAACTAAAAACACTTGAATTCTCGGCACTTTCGTAATTTCCCCACTTACAGCGCCAGCCCAAATCAGTACTATGCCAGGTATCCCTCAGCACAACCAGGAATACCAATATGGGCAACGACGTTCCCCGTGAAATGAGCACTATGGCTCAGACGGAAGTGACAATGGCAGTCCTCCGTGACTCCGCAATCGACGCCATGCTGACCAGCGGACGTGAGACTTCCTTCCGCAGCACAGTCACTCCAACCGCCGGTGGCGGATGGAAAGTAGACACAGCCGGCGCCGCCGACCCGATGTTGAAGAACTTCTCCATCAAAGGAACAGTCGACGCTGAAAGCGTGGCATTCAATCCGATGGAATCCGGACTGCGCTTGCCGAGCCTGGGAACACATTTGGTCGGTAACTATGCTCTCAAAAATGCACAGGGCAGAGCCCTTGAGAGTGATAAGTTTGAATTCTTCAGTTCAGAAAAGAACTATCAGTTTGACCGTGCAGATTTGGCCACCATCGCCATGACGCGCACGGACGCCAGTGGAAAGTCCATTCAGAGATACAATCCAGCCTTGTCCGAAGATAAGATCGTCGGCGGTCGCATCGTTTATGATGCCAACGGTCAACCGGTGCGTGTGGCACGATTGAGCGAAGGCGCCGCCAATTGCGGCAGGGAAAACATCGGCAATCCCGGCAACCATCGCAGAGAATGCAACTGGCTGGTCGATGACGCATCACTTGGACAGACCTACTCATATAACCAGACGTTGGAAGGCAACGGACGCCGCAGCGTAGTGCGGTTGGGTGAAACCCCGAAAGCTGTTGTCTATCAATCTCCTGAATACGATGCCCATGGCAATCTGGTGGCCATCAACACCAGCATCAGAAAGATTGCTCAGAAGAAGTAGCAGCAATTCATCCATCCGGTAATGGCAATTCATCCAGTCTCTAAGGATGATTCGGAGCCGTAACCTATCTGGATTTGCGTATCTCGTTTTCGACATCCTCGATGCTGATATCGTTGTTTTTCATTGTTTCGGCAAAAACCGTTCGCCAATCAAACCCAGCGACCGCTTGTTTGACGATGAGGTCGAGCACCTGTCGCCGCAAGCTAAACTTGGCGAAGTCTGCCACACCGATGTCCGGCCCCTTTTCGGCTTCCAGGTTTTCAGTCGAAATACCTGCTTGCTCAAGAAGTTTTTCTCTAATTGAGCCGGCCAGGAAAACCTGACCCGAATCGGACAATTCGTGGATTGATACCAAATGTGCTGCAAAGCAGAATTGGAAGTCAATGCTGGGATCGTCCATGAATTTCAAAGCCAGCAGATTGCAAAATATAGCTGCTGCTTCCTGTGGAGTTGTGAATTCATTTGCGGTGCACTTGATGTAATCCGCCTTGATTTGCTCGGCGCTTACAATCGCCGAGACCTCTGAGTGATAGAGACATTTGGATGTGCATGAAGAGCACGCTGACAATGGTCCGTACTCAGCTTGCTGTTGCTTCAGGAATTTTTCTTGCCACCTAGTGGCTGCCGCGATATCGAATTTTTTGACCGCACTTTCAAGAAAAGCTGCATCCAAAAGGTCATACCATTCTTCTTTCAACCTATCGGCGTCTGTTTGCGTCCATCCTAAGACGGTGCTCTTGTCCAAGAAATACCTGTCAGTGCAAACGCTAAGAACGCACCAGATTAGCTCATGTGTTGGTTGAATATGGTTTCGTCTGGCTTGCTCCGCTACAGCATCTCTGAATTCCGACTTGAGCTGAAGCACACTCCTCGGTTCCTGAAGACAATTGAGAACATAACGAGCAAAGGCACTCTGAACCTTTTCATCATTAGCCAGTTTTACGGACAATCGGATAGTTTCAGCTGAAAAGGCATCCGCGAGATGTTTCTTGCCAGATGAATTTTGAATCCATTCGATCTCTGTTTGCAGGGCTTTGCCGCAGTTACTGCAAAAATTGGCGCCCGACTGATGTTCGGCCGAGCAGTTTAAACACTTCATCCTAATGCCTCTGGCGAATTCATCTATGACCAGTGAACCAACCTTCCGGCATCCAACCACTCGGCCATCAACAATCGATATGTTATCCGATCGACCCGGCTCAAGCCTGAGTCAAGTGGCGGAACTCGACCACTAGTTCCGCCCATGACTGAATGAAAAGCGTGAGTAACGTTCGGGGCTCTTGGTTTTTGAACCGTTTGCCGATGCCGAACGGTTTAATCATATTTAGCCAATGTTGCCGGAAGGTTGCCAAACTAGCTGTCCGGAAATATCACTGAGAAGGTAGCACCGAGACCGGGGGTGGAAGTGACATTAATCGGACCCCTGTGGGCTTCTGCGAGCATTCCGCTCTGGTAGGGTATGGTAGGTATTGAGAGAGAAATTCGGCTATCTGGACGGGAGATGAAGCTGATTATCAGGCGGATACATGCGGCAGTCATGGCGCTGTCGTTGCTCTTTATTTCACCTTTCGGGTCGTCACCCGCGTTCGCGAAAGGTGAAACAATTATTCGCTTTCCCGATCGCCCGATCGGGCGCTTCAATCTTATCCGCCCTGCTTCCGACCCGACCGATGATGGTGTTTTGTCCAGAGACAACTTGGCTGTTGGAGCGATCAAAGTGCCGGCCGGTTGCATGCTGAGCTTAACGTTGAATTTCAATGGCAGTCAAAACACTAAGTTCATTCGCCAGTTACCGTCTCATTTGATCAGAAGCATCACCTGCAAAGATTTGGAAATTGATGATAAATCGGTCTCCGATATCTGCACCATGACTGACATGGTAAATCTGAATCTACAAGGCACGGACCTCACTGATGAGGGCATTAAGGCGCTCAGTCCTTTGACTAAATTGCGTCGCTTGAATATTTGCGACACTCTAGTTACCCAAAAGGGTCTTGCTGTTCTGAAGAATATGCCTTTTTTGGACAACCTGAATCTTTCACGGCTGACTCTTGGAGATGGAGTAGTGGAGCAGCTTAAACCACTAAGCAATTTGCAACAGCTCGATCTTTGCGGGACTCAATTGAAGGAAAAGTCTCTTCTTCAGTTGCCGCGCTTTGACAAGCTTTTGACACTTAACATAGGGCGCAACAACGTATCGGATAAGTGCCTGGTCTCGCTTCTCAAATACAAAAATCTCCATGCTCTCGATGTCATGGATACCTGGATAACGGGAGAGGGCTTGAAGAAGTTGAAGGGCTTGCCGAAGCTGCGCATAATCGTCATTCGAGATGCATCGCTAAAAAATGGCGAAAAGGAGCAGCTGCGGAAATTATTTCCGCTGGTCAAGATCAATGACGGATCGAGGGAACGGGTCATTCCGAAAGAACTGTTTGCGCCGCTTCATTGAGTTGGAGATTTGTCTCGAAAGTATGCGACAATCGTGATGTTTTGATCTGCTGTCTTCGTTAGAACAAAGGAAGTCATGAAAAAATTCTCGCCGAGTGTTCTGGTGTCTGCGCTGATTGCATGCCAGTTTTCTTGCTCTCTTTCTTGTCTCCCGTCTTTCGCTGATGGTACCAAATCTGGTGATATGCCTGGCACCAGTAACGGTGTCGAAATCAAAATGCAGCCGCAATTTCAAGAAGTCAACGACAAGTTTCGGCAGATTTACGCCGAGGCGAGGACGCGCACGCTCAAGAAATCGCAGCCGGTCATCATCGCTGTCAATGACGTTATTACTCTTGTTGACGGGGCAAAGCGCGACAGCGTTCCAGTTATCTCCGAAAAATACACTCTGCTGAAATCCGTTGACCATATTGTTCTTGCCGCATTTGTAGCTTTAGAGCTTGATACCGACGAGCCTCTTGGTGATGAGAAGCTGAAACAGCTGCGTGATTTAGAATCACTCTCCCAGAAAGCCCTTTCCTCATTAAGTAACAGCGGACTAAAGGTAGACGTCCTTGATCGACAACAACAGCTGATCAATATGGCGCTTAAAGTAATAGATACCGCTGTTAAAGAAAGGAAGTTTTCCTCCGAAGCACTAACCAGCTTTTGCAGAGATTCGCGAAAAATGGTCATGCAGAACGTCGATGAGGCTGTGGCCGATCAGCTGATGGCTGTGAATCAGCAAGTGAAGAAGTGGCACAATGAGCTGTCCGTCGAGAAGTGGAAGGCACTCAACGTAGTGGTGGTGAGCGGACATATGCCCAGACAGCTCAACTCAAACATGCAGTATTTTTCGAAACTGCTCAAGCAGAAGAGAGAAGGTGCTCATGTGTATTACTGTGAGGGGCTTTCTGAAGAAGCTGATGGTCTTAATCTCGTCGGTACTCATATTCTCGATAAGGAAATAGCAGTGGCGTTTTTCAACGATGAATGGCGCATGCACAGAGACTTGTTGAGTGATGGTGCCGCAAAATATCTGAGCAAACACCCGCCTCTGAAGTAGAGTACATGTCTTCAGGCGTTCCACTAATTGGAAAGCCTGGCAAGATTAAGATAAACATTTAGATCGAAATCAACGGTTCCTGCCGCGTCTGCCGGCAAATCGTCCGCCGCCAGCGTTTCCATCAGCACCGCCGAAGCGCCCGCCATCTTGGCTCGCTGCTGCAGCACCTGCTCCATCTGAATCTCCGCGCTTACCAAATCTGCCGCCACGCCCGCCTTCTTCACCGGCGGCTCCATCCTGCCCGCCTTCCTTGTGTCCGAATCGTCCGCCGAAGCGCCCTTTGCCTTCCTCTTGTCCGCCGGCAGCTGCAGCAGCGGCACCAGCGCCGCCTGCTCCCTGCTGATCGCTTCCGCCGTTACGATTGTGGTAGCCATGGGCTGCCGCGGCATCCTTCTCGTTCTTTTCTTGCTGGTTGTTGTTGGCTTGTTGCGCCAAACCAGCCTTTTGGGCGTTGCTGTACTGTTGTCCGTTGGCTTGACTAGCCCAGGCGTTGCGGTTTTCCCAATTGCCTTGCTGATTCCACTGGTTCATCACGGCAGCGTTTTTCTCGCTATTGTTGACATAAACCTGGTTGCCGCCGGCATTCATGTAATACGGTTTGTTGTCTGTAGCGTTGTGATACATCGGCACACCATAAGGCACGCCGTGATAGTACTCATTATTGTTGTTGTACATCGAGTTGCTGATCGCTGCTCCGGCGGCTGCACCACCGGCCGCCGCCAATCCTGTGCCCATTGCGCCCATGCCGCTTCCGCCGCCCGAATTGCCGGAGTTGTAGTAGTTGTTGGTTTGTTGTGGCTGATGTTGTTGTTGTTGCTGTTGTTGGGCCGGCATTTGAGCCGAACCGTAAAGTTTGTTGAGGTAGCTCTGCAACTGTGCGGCTGTTACTTCGACCGGGCTGTTGTTGCGGTCTGTGTACCAGTAGTTGCTGGCCTGGTCGCGATAGATGGCTACCTGCGAGGTGCCGGGGGGCAATCCAGCGCCTGGAAGCGGAATTTTGGGGCCGGCTTTGGTGACGACATATTGCTGTCCGGACTGATCCGTAATCACCTGGTAGAGGGTCATGCTGGTTTGCCCGACGGGTTGTTGCGCCTTTGTCTCAATGGCGAAAGCCAGTGATAGCGAGGCAGCAAGACTGATTGCCAAAATGGTCGATTTGGTTATTCTTTGCATGATTTCTCTCTCTTTGAGGTTCACTCGGGTTTCCTGGAAGTCGCCAAATGGCAACTGGGCGCGAAGGAAAGCGCGATCGGCGACGCAAACGGTAACGGTCAGTCGCGCCATTATATCGCATATATATCTTCTCTTTGCTTCTGGTTAAATCCCAGCTGTCACTTTCTGTCTTAGGACCTCGACCAGGTTGCTCAAAGGGACGTCTTTGTTCTCTCCTGTCGAACGTTCTACAAGTTCCACAATTCCCTCTTTCAGCTTCTTGCCAATATTGATGCGTAGGGGCACCCCGATCAGATCGTTGTCGGCAAATTTGAAGCCCGGCCGCTCTGCTCTGTCGTCCAGGAGCACATCGATGCCGGCTGCTCTAAGTTCACTATAGAGTTTTTCACCTGCGATAAGCGATTCTTCCTCGGCGCTGTTGATTACATTCACAATCACGTCATACGGTGCCAGCGCTTGCGGCCAAATGATTCCTTTCTTGTCATGGCTCAGTTCTACAGATGCAGCCAGCAAGCGCTCGACTCCGATGCCGTAGCTGCCCATCTCAATGGGCGCTTTTTCGCCGGACGAAACAAGGACATAGGCGTTCATTGTTGTCGAATAGCGCGTGCCAAGTTTAAAAATGTGGCCGATTTCCAGCGATTTCTCAACTCCTAGCTCGCCACCACATTTGATGCAGCCGTCTCCAGTCTTAACCCCGCGAAAGTCGCTCCAGGCGCTTGCCTCGATGTCGCGTTCGATATTCACTCCTTTGTAGTGATAGTCATCGTGATTCGCTCCTGTGACCATGTCGCTTCGCCCTTTCAGGGCATTGTCCAGAAAGACTTTCTTGATTGCGCTGCCATCTGTTGTTTTTACTCCTACTCCGCCCAGTGAGCCGGCGTGCGCTCCGAGCGCTGAGAAGATCTCTTCATCTTCAGCGGCGCGAACGGTTTGCGCGCCCAGAAAATCCGTGAGCTTGGCTGTGTTGAGGTCATGATCGCCGCGCAATAGGACGAGCACCAATTGATCGTCGGCGGCATAGACGAGAGTCTTGATCTGTTTTTTTGCTGATGCGAAGTCAGCAAAATTGGCCAGCTGCTCCACCGTTCTCAAGCCCGGGGTGGGGAACTTTTCCAGTGCACTTTGCGCGTTGCCGTTTTCGATTTTTTCAAATGCAGCCACAGCCTTCTCCACATTTGCTGCATATCCGCAGCCTTTGCAAAGAACGACCATGTCTTCTCCGGCGTCGGTGAGAACCATGAATTCTGTCGATGCGCTCCCGCCCATTGCTCCGCTACTTGCTTCGACGGCTACAAATTTCAAACCAGCACGTTTAAAAATGCGCTCATACGCGTCCTTGTGCAGTTCAAAACTTTTGTCCAGCCCGGCTGCATCGACGTCGAACGAATAAGAGTCTTTCATAGTGAATTCTCTCACTCTTAGCAATCCTGATTTTGGGCGTAACTCATCGCGGAATTTGGTTTGAAACTGATACCAGATTTGCGGGACCTGTCTGTAGGAACTCAGCGTATTGCGGGCAATTGAGGTGAATATTTCCTCGTGAGTAACGCCCAGCACAAGCTCAGCTCCCTTGCGATCCTTGAGGCGGAACATAATATCGCCCATAGTGCTGAGTCTTCCCGATTCCTCCCAGAGTTCTGTCGGATGCAATGCCGGCAGCACAAACTCTTGCCCGCCGATGGCATTCATCTCTTCTCTTATGATATTGATGATCTTAAGCCGTACTCTTTGAGCCAGCGGCAGAAGGCTGTAGATGCCAGATCCAAGCGGTCGAATATAACCCGCTCTCATCAGCAGTTTATGACTAGCTGTCTCGGCAGACGCCGGATCTTCTTTCAATGTCGGAATGAAAAGCTGTGACCATCGCATAATGTGAAACCTCTGCGCGAAAAAATTGTATTGAAAAAAATGTCTTTGCAAAAGCGACCCCGTAATTCACGAGGTCGTGCCTTGCCGCATCGGAACGCAAAGACTAACCCGTGATGCGAGGTCGCGGGGTAGGGGGTGGTCCGAATGTGACGTGGATATGCATACGTTCAATTGTGACTGCCGAAACAGTTATGTCAATACTATTTCGCCGGTCGATAAAGTTAGTTGTTACATTCCTATTTCATCGCATTATCGAGATCGCGAATTGTCAGCTCCAGGTCTTTGAGATCGCGGTTTTCGTCAGCAAGTCGGCTTTCCAGGCTGCCTCGCGCGCCGTCTGCTTCGACTGAATTGTCGCGTTTCAGATCGGCAATTCTCCGTTTTAGATCATCGGCATCTCGCGCTATTGCATCGTACTTCGCAGCCGCGTGCGATCGCTCCGTCTTCAATGACTCGTAAGTGGCCTGATTGAGCGACGAAGCGTCAGCCGCTTGTGCACCGGCTGTTGCGGCAACAATTGTAGTGGCAACGATGGCAACGTATGTTTGCAGAACTTCCTTGTATCGCTTGCGGAAGGAAGGTGGAATTGCCGCACTCAGGCGAGCTTTCAATATGTCCAGGTGGGCATGCCATCCGGCCATTACTTCGGCCATTCGGTCGCCGGGCAGCTGGCTGTGAGTGAGAATGAGGGACGTTTGCTCGCCCTGGGAGGAAACTTGAATTGATACGTTCGAGTTGAAATCGCCTTCTGCTTTGTTCCAGGAGAAAGCCAGGGCACGCAGTGGTTCGATGAAGTTGACGGAGCCCTCGATTGAGCAACCTTTACCCTCGCGTTCCGGCACCTCATTGGCGTCGAATTCGAGCTTCACTTTCCCGCCGAAGCGCTGGTCGATACTGCCTTCCGCCAGCCATTCAGGCAGGCACTCGGAAGACGTCAGGTATTGCCAGACCTTTTCAATCGGCGCAGGCAGGACCCTTTCGAACCTGACTGTGCTGTCGTCAATGATCTTGCCGAGTTCGTTGATCATGGGAGCCGATGTGCCCAGGAGCTTCGGCTCTTCCTTGGGCGGCGCGATTACTGTGACCTTGGTCGTGCCTGCTTCATGCTTTGCAGTGGAGAGCAGTTTTTGTGCTTCGGCCAGGTCTTGAGCGTTCTTGGAGAGGAGTTTATGCGCCTCGGCAATTTGCTGAGCGCTGTCGATCATCAGTTTGTGCGCAAACTCGCTGGTGTCTTTCATCTCCTGGATGTCTTTGCCCAGGGTGACCATGGAGCCTTCCAGCGCATTGACGCGCTCGAGAATATTGGCGTCGGCGTCAGACAAACCTTTTGCCTTCTTCGTTTCGAGGTAAGCCATGATCGGCTTTTTTACCACGATCGCCAGCATAACAAGCCAGAAGCCACCGACAGCAAGAATGCCTTCCATGCATACTCCTCCAACAACGCGCCTCTGCGATTATATGTATGAAAGAGTGATTGGAAAGTGAACACTTCTCTCATGTAACGGAGACGGGTGGGAGTTTGCACCCTTTCATGGTCTGTCGATGATGATGATTAGCTGTATTAGGCTGGTTTTCGTCGCCAAATACGAATCGCTTGACAACTCTTAACCTATGGTGCGCGCGGATATTGAGGCGCCCAAGTTGATGAATTTTGGGCTTAGCCCAATGCGCATAAGGGTAAGTAAATATAAGACTAATATGGTAACCCCGGATGCCGCCCAACGAGATATCGGCGAAGACTGAGCCGAATAGCGCTAAGCCTCCAGAGTCGACGACGCCTGAGGATTCTGGCGCTCATCAGAGCTTCCTGAGAGAATTGGCGAATTCTGCTGTCTATTCGGCGGTCGAGCAGCCAATCGCAGGGCTCGCTCAATTCGTCAGCAACGACGCCATGAAGAGCGTCAAAAGTGCTTTCTCGTCGGTCGGCATTGAAGCTCCCAAAGCAGAGAAGTTCAACAGCTCCGGTTGGTATGCACAGACCTTCGGCGGGGGGGTCGGCATGGTTGTTCCGTTTGCTTTGACCAAAATTGGTCTGGGCAAACTGGGTGTTTTCGGTGAGGCAGCCACGGTCGAATCAGGAGTGCTGTCGCGGCGAGCGGCTGTAGGGCTGAGCTTGAAAGAGTCGGCTGTGACTGGTTTTACCTATGGAACATTCCTTACTCCCAGCGAAGAAAGCGCAAGAAATTCAGGGTTTAAGGCTTTTCTTGCCGACAGGGCTGTGAGCGGACTGGGCAGTGCCGCTACTTTCACTGCCCTGACTGCCGGCAGCCTAGGGTTGGGACGGTTGGCAGAAAGCAGCGCTGCTGCGCGGTTTGGAATGGCACCGGTTTTGAGCAATCGCCTGGTTTCAGGCACTCTTTCCGGCTTGCCCGGCGGGTTTGTCGGAGCAGAGTACGACTCTCTTACGAAACACCGCACTTTTGCCAGCGCCTCTGAACTGGCAGAATCAATGTTCTCCATGGCGGTCGTAGGCGGCACTTTCGCCGGAGCGTCTTATTTATCGCGCGCAAAACCGGGGGCAGAGAATAGTCGAGCCGGAGCCGGTGAGCAATCTGGGCAGGATGGGAACACAAATCCAAACCCAAACCCCGGCGAGGTGGTACTAAATGTGGTGCGCCACGAGCCGGAGCGTGTTGTCGCGTCAGACGATTCTCATCCGGTTGTAGAAACACTTCGTGAGCCGCCGGCTGTCATCAATCCAAACGAATTCAAAACCGGTGCCAATCTGGATCAAAGTATCCGGCTCGAACTGACCGCGCACGAGCAGGAAATCTGGCGGGCCATTCAACAAGCGAAGACTGCCGAGCAATTTACAAGCATTTCCGATCAGATTTTTGATCTTCCTGCAGACAAGAAAAGTTGGTTCGTCGAGACTCTCGATCGGCAGGGCAAAAACCTGTCTGATGCGGAATTGAACTCTCTGTGGCCTCAACTATTGCAAGAAGATCAGCATCAGCTCTATCGCCTTGCCAAGGCAATTGGTCCCGAGCGTGCCACAGGAATCTGGCAACAGCAACTGGAATCGGTGAGGGAAAATGCCAATCCGGCCCTTGCCGAAGAGTTGGCGAAGACTATGGTGTTTATCGAGCCGGGCAAGCAGTTGCAGGGTTTGAATGACCTGCTGAGCCTGCCGCAACCTCCTGGTTATCTTGATATGGCATCCGTCACCCTGGCCAAGGAAAATCAGTTGCCGGCGGCGAAGATGCTTGTCGAGAAAGGAATCGCACCTCATATAGAAACCAGCAGCGTGGCGCCAAGCACCTGGACAGACTGGGCGCTGGACCTTTCGCCTGGCAAGATTCGAGATGGTTTGCTCGATCAAATTCGCAGAAAAGTCTCCGGTTCACTGAAGAATTCTGCAGATGAACTAAATGACGTCTACAAAATTGCGCAGGAAAAAGCTGGTCCAAACGACTACGGAACATTCAATTCGATGCTGAGTGGTTTGACTAGGAACAGTGGTGCTGCCGAAGGCGTAGCCATAAGAACTGCAGCATTGAAGGGTATCGATCCGAAATTCATCAGCCGCATGTCATTCTATGAGGCAGACTGGGCGAAAAGCGATCAGATTGCTGCGCAGAATCCAGAATTGGTCAAAGCACTGGCCATCAATTCACAGTTCAGCCCGAGCATCGAGCGAAGCGCCTATATTGCAGACATGATGTCTGCAAAACCGCCTGTCACAGCCGAGGATTTGACGCGCTCCATAGTTGAGAAGAGCCGGCAAGCAGATGAGCAGCAGCGGCGTTTTCTGCTGTCGCCGGGAGACATAAAAGCGCTGGTCGAGCACGGCGTGAAAGTCGCTCCCGAGCAAGTGCCTCCCCTTCTCGATACTCTTCAAGCCGAGGTTAAGAGCACCTTTGACCTGGAAGGAAACCAGTCTATCAATCGCCAGAGATTGCTGACTCTGCTTACGCTTGCTCATAGCCTTGGAAAGAGCAATTCAGAAGCGTTTGAGAAGGGCTTCAAGGAGCCGATTGAGTCGGCGCTGGCTGATCCGAAGTTGCAGTATTCGCGCAGGCTGGAGGCTTCAAAAGCGCTGGGCGAGTTGCAGCGATACGGTTTTGACTCGGCAGCTGCGATCCAGATGCCGGAATTGCGGATGGGCAAACTTGCCGAACTGCCACCCGGTGAACAAACGGCTGTGCGCAAATCGGTCGAGTCGGCGCTCAGAGATAAAGAAGCGCTCAGAGCCATATTCGGCAATGGTCCGCTTGGGCGGCTGATGCCGTCGATGTTTGGCGAAGCCTCCGACGGCGGAATTGTCGGACGAAAACAGCATAGTACGCATGATTTCACTCTAGACAATCATTTGCTCGAAGTTGTAGACAGAGTCGGAAAAGATCCGGAATTTGCAAAATTGATGCCCAAAGATCAGGTGAATGTTTTGTGGGCGGCACTTTTGCATGACATCGGCAAACAGGAAAACATGGTCGATTTCGACCACAATCGGACGTCCACAAGTATGGCTTGGGGGATTCTCCGGACACTCGGATATTCCGATGCACGCATTCAACGCATCACGGACACAATGAGCAAAGATGCCGACTTAAGCTTCAATCCGGACAAGAAGAATTCAGAGCGGCTAGCTGATCAAAATACGCTGGACAATGTCGTCAACTCCTATCGCCACACTGACGCACTGCCAATGGTGGCAATTCTCAATCGCGCCGATATCAAGTCCGTCAAAGCTAATGAAGCCTGGTACACACCTCCAGTCCAATCCGAGCTGGGAAAAATACAAGACCTGGCCACTGTCCGCGTGCAGGAGCTCAACCAGAACTTGTTGCCGGTGCTGTCAAATCAGATGCCGCAAGGGTATGGCGGAGCCGTCAAGTCCAATTATCGGGTCAAAGGTCATTCCAGTTATGACCTGACTGGACAGCTGTTGAAACAGCGCGCAACCGTCGAATCGCCTGAATACTCAATGTCGGTTTCTTTGTTTACACCGGAAAATCACAAGGTCTATTCCGATGGATCGCCGAGCAATTCGGAAAAGGCGCAAGTGATTGCTCTGGTAGATGGCAACTTTGAAAATCTGGCCCAGGCAAATAGAGCCAATCTTTCTACAGGAACAGCGATCGGTTGGGATGGTCATGTAGAGCTTGTCGATCGCTGGAGCAAAGATACGAAAGCGAAGGCACTGGCTGCTGAGGCGGAACAAAAATTGGCGGAAATCGGCATACCTCCGGCGCGCAATGTTGCAGCGGAGAATTTCCCGCGTCTTGCGCAACTGCGCAAAGTGCTTGGTCAATTTGAAACATATGACGAACTCGTCTCTGCCGCCGGCGACGCGGACCCTTACGTGAAGGCATCGGACGCCATCACAACCTTGCTCACTACAGAACGCGACGGATCGCCGCTCAAGACAAACAACGAATTGAAATTGAACAATCCGATCATCTCCGGCATCGGATTGCTTCGCAAAGGAAGTCAGCGAATCTTTTTTGAAGGACTGTCAGAGCCAGAACTACAAGAACTATGGCACGGCAATGTTCCCGACTTTGTATCGGCAGGTCCGCCTGAAAGCGCGCCAGCCGGCGCACTGCGCGTCACGGCCGATGTGGTAGCAGCTGCTAAGAAGAACAATTTGCCTGTCGTTGTTTTGAATGACGGTTCCGTCGGACGACAGTGAAATGACAGATTCAGCGCTTTGAGTTCCAAATAATAAAAAGGAAAGCCCCACATTGCTGTGGAGCTTCCTTTCTAAGCCAGGCACTTCGACAGCATAAATGCAATTGAAGTGACCTGAAGCCTTATATCCTTATATCCGTATGCTTTATCTCCAGCTATTGTCAGTGGAGCTGGTCTGAACGTTTGTTCTCAGTTCGGCCGGGGTCTTCTGGGGCAGCGCCGCCGCCGAGAGGGTGGCGGATTTGCTGATCTTGTCGGCAATGATATTGAAAAGTCTGGCGCCGCCTGAGGAATTCAGGTGGACTGTATCAAGATAGTCGTTGAAGACGAATCGGAAGTCGTCCGATAGGTCCATGTACTCTGCACCATATTTGGTGCAGGTCGAGCTTAGGTAAGTGCGAAATGAGTGCCAGAAAGCATCGGGCAGCAAAGAGCGGTTGGGGTCGGTGGCCGGCATGTTGACGACAAGGACCTTGATGTCCTGGTCATGGAGCCGCTGGAGAAACTCATTGAAGAAGCGCTTTTCGGAAGGATAAAGCGCGGTTTTTGGATCTTTATAACGGCGAATGTATTCAGGCATGTTGTCCTGGAATCCATAAGGCATTGGATAGGGAATCAGCCATTCGCCTTTGCGAACTTCAGCGGTGCCGCCCATGAAGACTTGCATGACTGAGCGCTTTTGTTGCAGATGCGACACCAGTGTGCGCGGATGTGCGTCGGGTTGCTTCTGCCCCAGTCTGGAAATTTGTGTTGAGATTTCAGCCAGTTTTGCGTTCCATCGCTTTAAAGGCACGTAGTGACGAAGCGTCCAGTCCATGTAGGCAAACGGGTCACTGAAAGCCGCTTTTGCGAGATTTCCAAGGCTGACGTAACGGGAGAAGAATTGAAAAGGTTCTGTGTCGGCAGGCGCAGTCATAGTATTGTCGATAAAATCGCGAGGGTTAACGCCGATGATGACAAGCTGCGGTTTGTTGTCCGGTTTGAAAAGGGCGCTCGAAATGACGAGTGCATCCGATGCCATCGAACCAGGAATTGACGCATTGAAAATCTCGGTATGTCCGCCCAGGTGCTGTTTTATATCCTTCTCCAGTGTGACCGCGCGGCGATCTGAGACGCAGTCCCTAAAGCTTTTTACTGTCACCGAATCGGCAGAAAATGTCGCCGAGCCAATCAAAGAGCTGCCGAACATCACCACTGGCGGTGCTTGCTCCCGCATCAGATAATTGCGGGCCACCCAGAATGACCATGAGCCTTCCTGGCTGGATTCCTCCGAGCGTTTGCTCAGTATGTCCCGGGTCAGTCCGGAACTGCGCTCTGAGAGAGTTCCAACCGCCAGTATGTTGATCAATCCGAAGGCAATCAGAGCGACAACAAAACCACAGGCCAAAAGTTTGCGACCGCTTCTTGTGTTCTCCGTCATCTGGTCTGTCGTTTTTAATTCAGGCATCGGGATAATTCACTCCCGTTACTGAATAAGAGGGGTTTTGGTATTGGCTACAGCCTGGTGCCGTTCCATGTCCTTGCCCGACAATGCAAAAGCCTGACGCGTGCGTCCAGAAAGCGAAATGATGTTGACCAGCTGATTGAAGAATTTCCGTCCGCCGAATGCATTGAGGTGAACGGAGTCGTGGAAATCACTTTGCGTAAAGCCGGCAGGCGTGCACAAGTCGTAGAATGCGACATTGTTATTCAAGGCAAAGACATTGAGATCGCCAACATAAGCCATGTATCTGGGCGGTCCCAAAATGCCGACGTTGTAGGCCGTAATTGGCATGTTGACCAAGACTAGCTCAATGCGTTCTTTCTTGCAGAATTTGGCAATTTCCTCCAGGAAGTAAAACTGCGTGCGATAGACATGTTTGTCGGGGTGCTTGTAGCGCTCGACGTATTCCGGTGCGTTGTTGATCCAGCGCTTGCGGGCGACCTCTTCACTTATGGGGCCGCTTCTCACTGCCAGAGGTCGTATTTCACCCGGCAAATAGCTGGGCAAAAGTTTTGTGCGATCCCACCAGGTGAATGGTTTGTCTGTGCGCGGACAAGCGACAAGACTGTTGACCAGTTTTTCCGACTGTTCTTTGCAATACAGTTGAAAATCTGCAGCGTGCTCTGAAATATAGAAGGTTCTATTGATGAACCATTCCAAGCGCTGGAGCGGTGTTCTGAAAACATGGCCGGCAACTTCATCGATGCTGACGACGCGGCGCAAAAATTGAAATGCCTCAGTGTCTGCAGGACTGGACATGGTGCTGTCAATGAAATCTCGGGGTGCAACACCATAGACGACGATATCAGGACGGTTGGCGGTAGCGACCATCGCCCTCAATGTCATGTATGCATCGGAAGGCATCTGTCCGGGAATGGAAAGATTCAACGATTTGAAAGTGCCACCAAATTTGTTGACCAGGCGGTCGTCCAGATATTTGGCCTTGTGATATTCCGCCAGGTCAAGATTTTGATTGAGGTAGTTGGCATCGACACCGGCCACGGCGCTAACCATCAAGGACGAGCCCAGCAAGGCAACATTGCTGACTTGAGCGGACTTCTTCATGTCGTTGAAGCCCCACCATGTCCAACCTCTGTAGAGAAATTTGTATGGATCGAATTCGATTGGATTGTAAAATGAAAGCGCGAAATTACCCAGGGCAAACAGCAGAAGTGCCCATGTGGTTGCCGCTCTCATGCCGCTGGTGCGGTGGGCTTCAGGCGGCAGCTTGTCGGCTGCACGGCGTCTGAACTGAGTCGGGTTGGCCTGCTCTGTCCTGACGCTCTGTTCTTCAGCGGTTCTTACTTTAGTTTCGTGAGGAGCAGCCGTCATAGCTGTCCTCCTTTCAGTCCGGCAATTGAACTGTTCGTCGCATCCAGGGCTGACATCACGCGCCTGTCCTGAGCCGCTTTCTCAGCCAGGATATCGAGCAGCTTCATGCCGCCGCCTGAATGCAGGTGCACTGTGTCCATGAAATCGCTGAGCGCAAACTGTTTTGAATCGCCAAGATCGATATAGCTGGCGCCTTTTGATTGGGCCAGAACTTTGAGACTCTTCTTGTACGAATCCCAGGTGCCCTTCTCTAAAAGATCGCGGTTGAGATCGGTGATCGGCATCGAAATCAAGATCACCTGAGTGCCTCGATCGCGGGCGGTACTCATGAGGTCGGCCAGAAACTTCATTTGATGCGTAAAGGTCCGCCAGTTGAGATGCGAGTAGCGCTTCTTGTACTCGACCATATTGGAGTTGTCGAAAGTTCTCTCTTTCGGCGTGGTCGGGCGGAAATAAGCTTCTTTGGAGGCTATTTCCATCGGCTTGTAGAGGGGAAACAGCACACGTCGGTCGTTGATGGTGAAGGGCTTGTCTGTTTTCGGTGCTGGCAAAAGCTCGTTTAATGCTGTTGTCGCCAGGCGCTGGCTGCTGACGCTTAAGTCGTAATTGTGCCCGTAAGAATAGAAGAGTTGGCCCAGCTCGAGATTGAGGCGCTGATCCCATTCCGGCGCAATCAAATGGCGGTGCGAACTGACATCGCCGAAGCGGCTCAGATATTGATACGGATCGGTGGCTGCCGGGCTGGGCAGAAGGTTGTCCATAAAGTCGCGCGGTCCGACTCCGTAGACAATTACGTCCGGGCGCTTTTCTCCTTTGAGGAGAAACTTAGTGATCAAAAATGCATCGGAAGGCATCTCGCCGGGCAATCCGAAATTGAAAGTCTTCACTTGCATGCCGGACTGCTTCTTGAATTGATCTTCGAAATATTGCGATTGGTGGTGGTGTGAACCATCGATCGGGTGCTTCAAATAGTCGGCATCAACACCTGACACAGGAACCAGAACAAGCGAAGAGCCCAGAAAGACAAACTGCGGACGTCCCTGTTTGTCGGAGAGAAAATCCTCCACAGCCCAACCTGTCCAGGTGTGAATTGGAAAGTCTGTCGGTGCAATGTTGCCGAGCTTCGTAATCGCAAATAGCGATGAAACTGCTGCAAAAAGCGCTACCGATATGAAGAATTTACTTCTCAAGATACCCATTAACTCATTCCGTTTGCCGTTGGTCGGCTCTTCAAGAGCTGTTTAGACTCTTGATTGTGAATCGACTTAGAATTGGAAGTATATGAATCTGGGCGAGCTGTCCGGCGTGAAGATGGTGAGCAAGCACATCAATGCCACCATGACAGTGACTTGCACTGCCCAGGGCGGGCTCTGGTAGAACTTCTTGTCGTTCATCCAGTTGATGACAAAGGTCGAAACCATAAGAACCGGCAAAATCAAAACCAGAGCTGGGAAGATGATCGGATCTCTGATTTGCAGAACTGCCAGTTGCGCTGCACTGAAGTGAAGCAGTGCGCCAGGGGCTTCGAACAATTTGCTGAGCACTTGTCCGGCAATCTTCATGTCGTCGGCGCGGAAGAATACCCAGCCGATGCAAACGACATGGAAAGTGAAGACGACTGATGCCCAGTGATAAACCTTGGATTTGAGCAGCTTTTCGTGGACGCCTATCTTTTGCATTGCTGCTTCGTATTCACGGTGCGCAATCAAAACGACACCTTGATACGCGCCCCAGGCCAGGTAGTGGAAAGCGGCTCCGTGCCACAGTCCGCCCAATGCCATGGTGATGAATAAATTGCGATAGGTCATCCATTTGCTGCCTCTGGAACCGCCCAGAGGAATGAAGAGATAGTCACGCAGCCAGGTGGAAAGGCTGATGTGCCAACGGCGCCAGAAATCAGAAATATTGGAGGCGATGTAGGGCAGGTTGAAGTTGATCGGCACTTTGTAGCCGAGCAAGAGCGACGAGCCTCTGGCGATGTCGGTGTAGCCTGCAAAATCGAAGAAGATTTGGAAGGCAAAGGCGTATGTGATCATCCACATATCTAAAGGCGAGAACTGGTCTGCGTGTGCAAATCCTGCTTGCACAACCAGGGCCAGGTTGTCGGCGATGAGAACTTTCTTGGCTAATCCCATCAATATAAGTTGCATGCCTTCGTCGACATATTCCCATTTGAATTTGACGGGAATGTGCAATTGCGGCACAAAGTCTTGATAGCGCTTGATAGGACCGGCGATTTGGGTGGGGAAAAAGGATGGAAACAGGGCGAAATCGAGGAAGTTTTTGACCACTGCTTTGCCGCGATAAACTTCGATGGCGTAGTGAATGAATTCAAAAACGAAAAATGAGATACCCAGAGGAAGAATGATATGCAGGTGGGGTTCTTTCCAATCTACGCCGGCGAAGCCCAGGGTGGTCTTGACGGCATCCATCGTAAAGTAGGCGTATTTGAAGATGCCCAGCGTGATCAGGTTGATGGCTACCGTAATGCCCAATATGAGCTTCTTATGTACGGTCGCTTTCTCGATGAATGGAACCAGAAGGAAGTTGGCCAGTGTCAAGCCGAAAATCAGCAAACCGTATAGCGGCTTCCAGGACATATAAAAGACGTAGCTAGCCACCAAAAGTAGTGGCACGCGGAATCTATGGGGCGTCAACCAGAACAGAAGAAATACTGTTGGTAAGAACACCAGGTATTGCAGACTGTTGAATAGCAAGCTACTTCTCCTTAGTTTCCAGGAACCATTTTGATAACGTTATCAATCGGTTAAATCGACTGGTTATTTCGGCTGGTTAATTCGATCAGATGATTTCATCAGTTAATTCGACTAGTTCAACAAATCGAGTTGCTTGGCGCAAATCTCAATATCTATAAGACTCTTGCAAAGTTATCAATGGCAATTGCCCATTGTAAAAGCTGGATTTCAAGAATGTCTACCCGGCACACACTGTCTTAACCTAAAAAGGTTATAGGAACATGCGAGATGGTCGATGCCTTGATCTTCTAAAGCCGCCGCTGGCGGGAGAAACGAGCGCCTGACATCGGGCGATGAGCGTGGTTGCCAGGTGATTGGTTGTAATGAGAATGGTTGCAATATGGTGTCACCGTCTCATAATTCGCAGTATGTGCGTACCATCACCGGTGATACCACTACATAGGCCGACTTGCCTTAAGTAATTTGAATGTCCTCACTGATGTGCGCGTCTGTTGTGTTTTCGTGACCTGATTGTCTATCAGATGCATATGTTTTCGATCGCGGATTTTCTCGAACAAATCTGACGGACAGCCGGTTGAGAATTTTGACCTGACTGGCGTCCTATTTTTAATCGAATTGGCCCGCTCTCGAGCTAGTCGCCCTGGCCTTTGGCGAAGCCTTCCGGTATCAGTTGATAGCCGCCGCCATAGACGGTTTTTATGTACTTGCGATCGGGCGTTTCTAAACGCGTTCTAAGGTGTCTTATGTGCACGCGAATTGTATCCACGTCGTCATCAGGCGCATAGCCCCAGACTTCCTCCAGGAGCTTGCCTGTAGAGACGGTTTGACCGTGATGCTGCATGAGGCAATGGAGAATTTCGAATTCGGTAGGCGTCAATTTCACCATCCGGTCTTTCACTTTCGCTTGCAGGTTTTCCGGGATGAGAGTGATTTCACCTGCGTGCAAGATTTCCGGCAATGTGGCCGATTGCGGTACGCCGCCCGAGCGTCGGAGCAAGGCTCGAATGCGCACCTGGAGTTCTGGAATCTCAAAAGGCTTAACCAGATAGTCATCGGCTCCGGAATCGAAACCTGAGACCTTATCTTTGGTCATGCCCAGGGCGGTGAGCATAAGAATTGGAATGGGATGGGTCTGAGGGTTTTGTCTCAGCCGCTGGCAGACTGTAAAGCCGTCCAGGTCGGGCATCATGACGTCAAGAACGACAAGATCGGGACGATTTTGCTGCGCCAGCGCTAATCCTTTATGACCGTCGCTTGCGGTAGTGACCTGATGCCCCAATAGTTCCAGGTTGATTTTGACGAGTTCAGCGATTGCAGCATCGTCGTCAATAACTAGTATTCTTGACAACTTGTTCTCCTCAGAATGGTCAGGCTTGACCTATGACCGACAATTTTACTGGAATTTTCATCGGCCGCCCGCCGCGTAAAATCTGTAGGTTTACTTGCTGCCCAGGTTTTTTGGTTTCGATTACTGTCCACAACTCGTCAACAGAGCGGACAGTTCGGTCATCTATAGATTGGATGATGTCGGCCAGATTGACGTCAAGTGCTCGAAAAGTAAATGGTCCTTGCTGGTAGACCACGATTTTCGGTCCCGTGAGACCGGCCAGCGCCGCCGGACCCTTGGGATCGAGTTTGATGATGCGCAAGCCCGTGTCCACCGGAGCGACCACAAGAATGCCCAGGTCCGGTCTGATCACCCTGTGATGGGCAATTAATTCAGGCACTATACGTTTCGCCACATTTACCGGAATGGCCAGCCCGATTCCGGCCGATTGTCCGGTGCGCGATAAAATCGCCGTATTGATGCCGACCAATTTGCCCGACGTATCAAGAAGCGGTCCACCTGAATTGCCGGGGTTGATGGCCGCATCGGTTTGAATTATGCCTTTGATCAGCCGCCCATTTTCCGTCCGCATAGTCCGTCCCAGGCTCGAAACAACGCCCTGAGTGAGTGTGCGCTCCAGACCGAAGGGATTGCCGATGGCAAATACCCGGCGGCCCACTTCCAGAGCCGACGAGTCGCCAAATGGAATGGTGGTCAGTTTTTTGTCCACCGGAACCGTCACTTTCAGCACAGCCAGATCGCTGTCCGGATCGACGCCGACGACTGTGGCCGGCAAAACGGTTCCATCCCAAATGGTGGCGCGGATATTGCTGAAGCCTTCCACGACGTGATTATTCGTCAGAATCAGGCCTTCTTCGCCGATTATGATGCCCGAGCCGGCCCCTTCTTTGGGGGCGAGATTGTAGTAAATGTCTTCTGAGGCGGCGCTGGATGCGATGTTTACCACACCTTTGTTGGCGTTTTTGTAGACGCGAATATTGACCGCTTCATCCGGCGTCAAGCTAAGGTGCGCTGACGGCGAGTGTTTGGCCTCTTGAGCGGGAGCGGAATTTGCAGCCGGTGCTGCTGCAAGAACAGATGCTGCAAGAGCAAAGCAAGCTGCTACGAGATTTTTCGTCTTTTCCATTTTTTGCATTCTATTTTTTGCCTCTGTCCTCTGCAATTGTTTAGGCAGTCGACTCCTTAGTTTCCGTCGCCGCTGTTTTTTTCTCCTCTCGCTCTTCTTCTTTTTTGGCGTCCTGAGGCTTCTGTCCGAGCTTCGGTTCTGTGCCGTTGAACAATCGTTTGATATTGGCTTTATGTCTCAAGGTGACGTAGAAGAGCGCCACCACTCCATAAGAGATGACCGCCGGCGGGTCTTTGAAAAGAAAGAAATAAACCGGCAAAAGCCAGACGGCTCCTATCGACGCTACCGAGACAATTTTTGTCGCTCCCAAAATCAAAAGCCAGGTGGCAAACAAAACCGTTCCTACTAAAGGATTGAGAGCAAATACGGTTCCCAGTCCCGTGGCTGCGCTTTTGCCGCCTTGAAAACCGAGAAATATTGATTTGCTGTGACCGACAAGGGCCGCCACCGCACAGAGGGGAGCGCACAGATGTGTGAGCCCGAAGAAAGTCCAGTCTGCTCTTCCGCCGTCTAAGTAGAGAGCGACTGCCACCGGTGCATAGCCTTTGAAAATGTCGAAGAGAAAAACAAAAAGAGCGGGACCTTTGCCTACGCAGCGCAGCACATTGGTAGCGCCGGTCGATTTGCTGCCGTGCTCGCGAATATCGATGCCTTTGACCGCTTTGGCCACCCAGTAGCCGGTAGGTATAGAGCCGGCTACAAATGCAATTACAATCATCAAAATGAAGGTCGCCAGAACTATTTCTCCTTCTTGTCTCTGGTGGCGATGCGGATGGGTGTGCCTGTAAATCCGAAAGACTCACGTAATTTTCGCTCTAAGTACACTTTATAGCTGTTTGTCAAAAGTTTGCTGTCATTGACAAACAAGATGAATGTGGGCGGGCCGACTGACACTTGTGTGCCGTAGTAAACCTTGAGGCGCTTGCCGCGCTTGCCTGAGGGCGGTGGAACCAGAGCCACAGCTTCGGCTAAGACTTGATTGAGCAGACCTGTAGAGATGCGCCGTTGAGTTTCTTCGTAGGCAGCCTCGGCTACGTCGAGAATTTTTGTCAGGCGCTGTTTTGTCTCAGCGCTTGTGAAAACCACGGGTGCAAAGGCAAGCATGCGCAGTCCGGTCTTTACCGTTTCGGTAAAATCATTCATGAGCTTTGATGTTTTATTTTCAACCAAATCCCATTTGTTGACGACAACCACGCAGGCGCGTCCGGCTTCGTCGATTTTGGCGCCGATTTTTTGATCTTGATCGGATATTTCCTGGGTGGCGTCCATGACGAAAACCACAACCTCAGAGCGTGATATCGCCCGCAAAGAGCGCACTACGGAAAAGGCTTCAACGCCATAATCCACCTTCGATTTACGTCTTATGCCGGCGGTGTCGACGAGCGTCAATTCGCGACTTTTATAAAATATGGTCGTGTCGATGGCATCGCGGGTGGTGCCAGGAACGCTGTCCACAATCGAACGCTTCTCGCCGATGATTGCATTGACTATCGAGGATTTGCCTACGTTCGGCTTGCCGACGATGGCGATGGCAATCTTGCCTTTGATCTCGGCGAGTCTTGCTTCTTCTTCTTTTTTCAGAATTTCGGCAGACTCTGCATCAGCCAGACGTGCTGTTTTTGATTTTTTGGCCTTGCCGTTTTTCTTATCGAGATCCTTTTCGGGATTGAGCAATCTGACGACCTGGTCGAGCAAATCGCCGACATCTCCGGAGCCGCGCATGGCCGAAACCGGTACTGGTTCGCCCAGTCCCAGTGAGTAAAACTCAAGCACATTGGGTCCGTCTTTGGGATCGTCTATTTTGTTGACGGCGAGAATAATCGGTTTTTTCGATTTGCGCAAAAGGTTGGCCACGTCTTCGTCGGCGCCGTTCAATCCGGACTTGCCGTCGACCATGAAGATAATCAAGTCGGCTTCTCGGACAGCCAATTTTGCCTGGTCGTACACCTGATTGGTAATTTCGTCGGTCGATTCGGTGAGGATGCCGCCCGTGTCGACAAGGACAAATTCCTGCCCGCACCATTCGGCTTCCCGATAAATGCGATCGCGCGTTACGCCCGGCTGATCGTCGACGATGGCGTGCTTGGCGCCGACTAAGCGGTTGAAGAAAGTGGATTTACCGACGTTTG
Source organism: uncultured Candidatus Obscuribacterales bacterium (assembly GCA_964531315.1). Taxonomy (GTDB): domain Bacteria; phylum Cyanobacteriota; class Vampirovibrionia; order Obscuribacterales; family Obscuribacteraceae; genus QKMZ01. Next base: position 66,515 of record CAZHEZ010000008.1, read on the forward strand.
GCCGCCCTACAATGGCGACCACATGCTTGGTCATTGATGCCTCTATCGTCCTGAGACGTTCCGGTTCGGCTACTTTTCGGGAGTCGGTCCTTTGCCTGGTGGTCCGCCCGGACCCTTACTGGCTGGACCGCCTTTAGGACCCCATTTTTTGCCGAGCTTTGGCGCTTGATCATACAGCCATCTGAGAACAGTGTCCTTGGCTGTATTTAGGTAAATAGCCGATTCCGTATCGCCACCCTGATCGGGGTGCACGCCAGGCTGGGTTATTTGCTTCTTCCATGCGTCGGTAACGGATTCTATCGTCATTTCTTCCGGTCTGACGCCCAAGAGCATGCAGGCCTTGCGGATTTCAGGCGGCACCTGGCGGACAAAACCGGGACCGGGCGCCGATTGACCGGGGTCTCTGGGGGTCGCAGGAGGCGGTGGGACGCTGCTGCCTGAAGGAGGCTGAACTGCCTGCCCGGAGGCGGCTGGCGGTACCTCAGCCGGTCCTGCACCGGTTTCGCCCGGTTTTGGTCGGGCTTTGCCACCGATAAATTTGCTGCCCAGCCCTTTCGGTTCTTCCTTACCGGCACCCGCGTTGATTGGCTCTTTCGGTTCGGCGGCGATTTCTTTAGCCTGGCGGATGCGATTCTTAATCAAATCGCGCAATTCATCATCTGACGGGGCGTTGCCCTCCTGAGAGAGCTGAACGTCTTGAATTATTTCGATGTCTTCAAGGTTGCTGTAGTCGTCAAGTCCTTCGAAGATATCCATAGAGTCGAGGTCGAAGCCGCCGCCTGCCGGTTCGGTGTCCGCGTACCCGGACTCTTGAGCACCCTGCCCGCCGGAGAGAGCTTCCGGCTCCTGGGTGGTCTCGTCCGGGTGCTGTATATATGATTCGCCGCCCAGTGATTGCGGCTGGCCGGGGTCTTCATAGCGCTCCCAGTTGTCACCAGTAAGAGTCTCGGAAGGCAGAGGCTGAATCTCGTCTGCGTGGCGCTCGTCCATATCACCGTTGGTTTCGATCTGCACAGGCACCCTCTGCTTGGGCGGATTGGGCGGTGGCGGCGGAGGCGTGGGCTGGTTTTGCTGGATCTGCTTGGAAAAATCTTTCAATGATTTGGCTCTGAAATGGTAGACAGTCTCAAGGTCTTTCCAGGAGAGCTCCAGCATCGGATTGAATTCGCTTGCTACAAAAGGTCCAGAGCGTGCGGCATTGAAAACCTTTTGCGAATAACTTTCGCCGAAAGAATCGCTTTTATCCTCAACGGCACTCAAGAATACAGCCGTCGGAATACCGGCTTCCAGGACTTGGGCGGGCTGAGTGGCTTCCGCCTCGGCCTCCTCAAAATCCACAAGTTCTTCGTCTTGCCCCTCTTCAGCGGCTAGATCAGGCATAGGCTCTGCTTCTTGCCAAGCCGCCTCTGGCACGGCTTCTTCACTTTGATCTTCGACGGACGCCATCATCTCGGCTTCGCCCACTACATCAGGCGTATCCCAGCCTTCGTCTTCGCGCGGCGCCCGGGCGGCCGCTTGCGGCTCGGGCTCCGAGCCAATCAGCTCCGGAACATAGCCTGTATTGGAAAGTTGTATGACGGAGGACTCGCCGGTCTCGGTGGCAGAGGGCTTCTTCTCGTCGCGGTGTTTTATATCGTCGATGTCGCCATCGCCGGCAAGCGCTTTGGCAGCTGCTTGGGCGGCAATTTCCTGGGCTTTTAATTTCTTTCCTTCAATGACACCCAGCTTGTGGCCCAGCTCATACTGGGTTTGCTGTTGCATGGTCAGCACTTCGTTTTGAATTTGCAGCTGACGAATGCGGCTTTCCAGCTCTTTCACTTTCGTCTGGTATTCAGAGATTACGTCGGTATTGACGACAATCGGGCTGCCGCGCTCTTTAGTAATCATATCCATGTACTCGCTCTGGCCATAAACCGCCTGAGCGCTGACTTTCGCCTCATCGGCGACTGTGAAAGGATTGATGTCCAGACCTTTTTGTTTGACCGCTTTAATTGCAGCCAGAACGGTTTCTTTGTCGACTTCCATTTTGCCGATAGTTTCGTTCGCCATTTACTGCCAGTTATTCCGTCCGCCGATTCGAGCTGACCAGACTGCCAAAGCCCCTAAAGCTTAGATACCCCATTTCAAGGGTATTCGAAAAGGTTACAGAGCCCTTTCTCATATCTTAACTGCTTTTATTGAATGGTGAAAATTATTATTCTTCTGTGTCCGAATTAAAGTCCACTTGAGAAGTTCTGCAAAAATCTCTGACGGAGAAGGAAAACATGCCGGTTGTGGCCAAGCTCAAAATTCACGGACGTGTCCAGGGCGTTTTCTTTCGCCAGTCTACACGCGAAAAGGCCCGCGAATTGGGTCTTTCGGGGTGGGTGAAAAATATGCCCGACGGCACAGTTGAGGCTCTGGCTGCCGGTCCTGAAAGCGTCGTGCAGGAACTTATCGTCTGGTGCGGGCAGGGGCCTGCCTATGCGCGCGTCGACAGAGTGGACGTGCAGATGACCAATATTGAAGAAGCTGACCAGGAGCCGATGCCGGAAGGACCCTTCCAGATAGTCTGACCTGATTCTGCTTTCGGTTCTTTCCGGCCTTAATTAAGAGTTGTCCTGGAATTCTCTGGAGCCCGGTCCTTCGAAAAGGCGGTAGGCTTCCTTCACAAGAGTTCCTTTTTCGCTTGGTTCCGGCAATGGTGCTTTGACAGGTGGCGCCGCGCTGAGCGGGGCGTGCTCTCTTTCCGTCCTGGGCGCTTCTTTGCCGGCGAAGGAATTTCCCTGAGCCGGTTGGGCGGAGGCTGTCGAGCGCTCCGCTGCAGGTGGTCGAGACTCAGGCTTTCCCGGCGCACTACCGCCTGATGATGCTTTGGGTCTGGGCTTAGTTTCCGGCGTCACGGCCACTGGTTTGATTTTTACCAAAAGATCGCGTCCGGTTGCCGCCTGAGCTGCAGCTTTGATGTAATCGACCTTGGTTTCCAGCGTTTTTTGCAACATCTCTTTGACGCCGATAACAAGCTCGTCTCTGGTCAGTGTTAAAGGCGTGCACATTGACTGGAGCAGCGAATAGGTAGGTTTGTGTTTTTCTTGCAGTTGATCGAGAAGGGCGGACCAGACTTCATCAATCTCGGTAAATTCAGCATTGGCCGCAGGTTCTATCTCTTCTGTTTCCTCGTAGGTAATGACTGAATCGGGGATGATATTTTCAGAAGAGCGATCTTCAGGGTGGGACTGGTCGGCATCAAGAAGAGCAGTGCCGGCAGATTGCTCCTGCGCCTCTGGAACTCGTGCAACTGGAGCTGCGGTTTGTGAACTGATTGCTGCCGTAATGGAATGGGCTTGCGCCTGGACGGCAGCCGGAGGTGGAGGTGGAGTATGAGCCGGGGCATGAGCCGGTGTCGGAGCAGTCGGTCGTGGTGCCTGTCTCTGGGGTGGCATCGCCGGCAGTGGCTGCCCCGAATTAAGTTTGGACTCGAGTTCGTTGACTTTTTCTCTCAGCTCTTTCAGTTGGGTAATTTCCAATCTGTGGCAGAGTGAAAGCAGCCCAATTTCAAGGCTCAACGCCGATTGGGTGGAACGCCGGCAAGTTTGTTCGAGCCCGGACAGCTGTTCGATCATTTGCGCAAGTTCGGTTCTGTCGAACAATTGAGACTGCTCACTCAATGCTGCCAAGTAAGATGGTGAGCCAAGTACGGGCACTTTCAATTGGGCTTTGGCCAGATTGAGAAAATGTTTGGAAAGTTCAAGAGCGATCAAAGCCGGTTCTCTTCCTTCGGAAAGCAGGCTGGCTGCTGCCTGCAAGACCGGTTCTGCGGCACCTTCTTTGATGGACTTGCTCAAAGAGAGAAGAATATCTTCTTTGACAGAACCCAAAAGCAAAAGCAAGTCGTCCAGTTGAACCTGCTTTTCTTCTGTCGCTAGAAGTGATGCTTGATCCAGTAGTCCAAGCGCATCTCTCAGTCCGCCGCCGGAACGTCTGGCGATCAAATCAATTGCGGAGTCATCGATGTTGATGCTTTCTCTGGTGGCGATTTCTCTCAGGTAAACCGCCAGTTCATCGTGATTGATGAGCTTGAACATCAAACGTTGGCAGCGGCTGATGATCGTGGGCGGCACTTTGTGCTCTTCGGTGGTGGCCAGAATGAAAATGACATTGGGGGGAGGCTCTTCGATTGTCTTCAAAAGAGCGTTGAATGCCTCTTTTGTGAGCATGTGACATTCGTCGATGATGTAGATTTTGTAATTGCCGCCCACTGTCACCAGAGGCGCCCGTTCTATAAGCAGGCGCGCATCGTCGACACTGTTGTGCGATGCCGCGTCAATCTCAATTACGGCAGGCGAATTGACTTGCTTTACTTCCAGGCAAGATGTGCATGTTAAGCAGGGTTTTGCGGTCGGACCGCTCTGGCAATTGAGCGATTTGGCCATAATGCGGGCTGATGATGTTTTGCCGCAACCGCGTGGTCCGGTAAAGAGATAAGCGTGAGCGACGCGGTTGTGCTCGATAGCATTTGCCAGTGTGCGCACTACCGACTGCTGGCCGACCAGATCGCCAAGAGCCTGGGGTCTATATTTAAGGTATAGCGGTTCGTATGTAGTTGCCACAGAATTGGGACCGAACGCGACCAGCCAGAGGCGCCATTTGAAAAGGGACGCAACACCAATGGATCCTAACCGATCATGGGCAATGATTTAAACAGATATATGAGAGCTTAGCTAAAAAAAGTGGGACTTAGCTTTGGGCGATTGGTTCGATTTTTATTTCTTCGGCTCATTGTTCTTGGTTTCGGACTTCGTATCGGCAGGTTTTGCTCCCGGACTGGGGCTGGCTGTCGAACTCGCTGCTGAACCAGTTGCTTCTGCTGCTTCCATGCGCGTTCTTTCTTCCTGAACGATTTGGGCAACAATCTCCTTAACTTTGGGAGTGATGATTTCGCCGGTCATTTGCGCTGATTCCTGCATGACTTGAGGCAGAACATCGAGAGCCTTTTTGCCTGCATCCGTTTGATAGAAGTCGGATATATCGTTGAGCTCTTTTGATGTGAAATATTTGTCGTAGACCTGTGTGGAAACTGACTCGAGAACATCAGGAAGATTGATTTCTTTGGGCAGAAGTTCTCTATAGCGGGCAAACATTCGCACAGAAGAGGCGACCACTTTCGTCATCAAGTCTTTCTTTTGCTCTTCGCTATAGCGGGGATCTTCTGACAGCGAGCGGGCCAAGTTGAGCTCGAAGCTTTTCTGCCCTTGCGAAAGCAGCATGTCATACATCTTGTCGGCCACTGTGGGCAGGCGAGTCACGTCCATTAATCGCCGGATGGCGTCACGCTTATCGGCAGTCAACTTTGCCTGTGCAGCGGAGGTGGCGGGCATGTTTTGAGGGGCGGGGCTGGACGACTTTGCATCCGGCTTTGAGTCGGACGGCTTGTCGGCAGCATTGGCCGTCGATGGGAGAGAAACTGAAAACGATAGTGAAACCAGGGCCGCCAGTGATATGCGGCTCAATTCTCTTTGACTCATTTTCCCCTCCGCAGATTTCAAACAAATCATACCTGATTTGTTAGCTCCAGGAGGTCTGTCTATTTGGCGTTGAAAATGAGCAGGCTGACGACCTTGGGAGCTGTCGTTTTGCTTGAATAAGCCAGTTGAAAGCTGACCTGACTGATCGGATAAACGTAGTTTTGCCCGCCTCTTGATTGCGGCTCGGAGAGTATGAAGGCAGGCTCGCCGAATTTATGTTTGACGGTGCCAAGGTCGTCTCCAAGCTTGACTCCGAAATCAGGTGAAATCAAAGAAGAGTCGAAAATTCTCATTGCTTCCACTTGCCCGTTGCGCGTATAAATCTGCAAGGAAACATCATCGTTGCCCGGCTTTTGCAGAGACCAGACAGACCAATCGTTGACTTGTGTTTTGTTGAGCGAACCTTTGCCTGCCAGGACTTTGTTCGTTTCGTTTTCCGATGTTCCCAGGCGAACCAGGGGAATGCCGGTCACCACGCTTGGTGGCAAGAGCGCTATTTCGATAGGCTTGTTTTTCTCCAGAGACGAGGCATCTTGTCTGGGTGAGCCGCTGACGGAATTGGCAATGCCGTCGCGGTTCAAAAACTCGCGCACATGTTTAAAGAGGCTGGGCTCGGCCGGAGGCTTTTGAGCAAACATCTGTGGAGTCGCTTCAGGACTGGGAAATGGCATGGACATAGGCGCTGCAGCAGGGGGCGGCACCAGTCCGCGCGCAATTGCCTGCGGTTTGTCCACCGCCTTTTCCGCTGGTTTGGTTTCTGCTTCTTCGTCATTAGCTATCTGCCCACCGGAGAAATTTGCCCCCTTGTCATATTCGGTGATCAATGGATTGGTGGAGATTACTTTTGCCTGTTTGCCCTCATTGCGGAAGGGTCCTGATTGAGAATGGCGCTCGTCTGCCACCACAGGACCATGGTAATTTCCGCCTATGCCGGCACCGCCGCCGCCGCCGCCGCCTGCAGATTGCCTGTTCAGACCCTGGGCATACTGTTGTGCTTCCTCCAATTTTTTGGCGACATCGAAAAGTTTGCCGGTGGATGCTGTCAGGCGTTGGCGCGCTTCCGGCGACAATCTGTCGGTTATGTCTTTGGTGGCGGCATCGAGATTGGACATGCTCCTGGCGTTGGACGCCAGCATGTTTGACTGAGAGGCAGCCGTATTGGACATCAGGCTTCCTCTGACGGCGGCCGTAGTGGAGGAGGGGGTTTTTACCGAACCGTATTCTCTTGTGTATTCAGGGCGGGCTTGCTGCAGGGCTCGCTTGCCCATACTGGAATCAGGCTGACCGCTTCTAAATTCATCGCCCTGTGCACGGTCGTCCTTTGAATAGCTGCGCTCTTTTTGCATGCGGCGCGGCGCATAATAGCCTTCACCTGCCTTGTTGTCCCAGGCAATCGTTGACTTTCTTCTTTCTTCACTGGCTTTTGCTTTGAGCGAACTTTCCTTTGGTCTTATGGCCAGAAGCTGATCGGTAGCGCCCTGTCCCGGTGCGGCATTTTGCGCTTTTTGCTGGTACTGGTAGGTTTGCTTGTTGTAACTCATGGCAATCTGAGGCAGGTTGCGCATGCGGCTGAGAATGTCTTCCAGCAGTTTTACACCGGCATTGGGAGGTGAAACGCGCTGATGATGAATTGCCACTTTGGCAATCGGAAGAACCTTTTGCGGAGCAGCGCCGGCTAGATTGGTCAGCGTCAGCGAAAGGGAAAGAGCAAACAGCAAAGTAGTGCTTGCAGTGATGGTTTTTAACGTGTGCGGTCTGCTCATTTCCCTGTCCTCGACATTAGGTGCCGGCTTTAGTGTCTTGTGCTTGGGCCAGCTTGCTTTCCCAGTCGTCCAATTCCGACTGATTAATCAATCCGCGCTTGGTGGATAAGAAGACGGCGCGGCATCTCTGGTTGAATTCGGTATCGTGCGATTCGCCGCGTCCCGGTATCCCCAGTTTGGCATAAAGAGACTTGAGTCGGCTTTGAACAGCTTTTTCTGTTAAGTACAAACGTTTGGCGATGGCATGATCGGTCATGCCCAGAGCGATACAGACGAGCGCTTCGTATTCGGCCGTGGTTAAGTTGGTGGCTCTGTTTTGCGTTCTTTGAATGACGCGCGCAATGCCGGGATGTATCCAGCAGTCTCCGGAAAGTACCGCCCGCGTTGCTTCCACAACTTGCTCGTTGGATGCGTTTTTCAACACATAGCCGAAAACGCCGTTGGGTGGGACGACTTTCCAGAGCTGGCGCACATAGACTTCGTCCGAAAAGTTGGAAAGCATGATTATGGCAGTGTTGGGAAGCTGCGTGAGAATCTGCTCGGCGGCCTTGATACCGGACAGGTGCGGCATCTTAATATCGAGGAAGACCAGGGGCGGCTTGAGCTTGAGAGCCATATCCACCACTTGCTGCCCGTCGTGAGCTTCCTCAATCGGACCATTCTCCTTGAAATTGTCATTGAGCAGACTCTTCAGCCAGTTGCGGTCTCTTTCTTCATCATCGGCGATGAGTATCATGTTGCATCCACCTTTCTTACTTGGTTTTCTTCCATGTTTATCTTAAGGCTCAATTCAGTGCCTGAGGAAAACTTGACAGGCTTTTTCCACTCAACCTGAGCGCCTATTAATTGAGCGCGCTGGCGAATATTGAGAAGCCCGTGCGAATCCTTGCGGATCAGTTTTGGGTCGATGCCTCTGCCGTTGTCGGTTACGGCGATGGTCAAGTGATGTTCGATTTTCTCGATCTTCAGCTCGACAATGGAGGCTTTGGAATGTTTACCCACATTGTTCAAAGCTTCTTGAACGATACGATAAAGCTGCAGTTTGGTGAAATTGGTGATTTGATAATCGTCCGAGCCGTCGCCGTCCATGAAATTGCCTTCGATTTCGTGATCGCGCGTCAGTATTGAAAGCAGGTTTTCCAGAGCTGATTTGAAGCCCATGGTTTCCAGAACCGACGGGTGCAGGTCGTTGATGACACGGCGCATTTCGATTACGGCTTGATCGAGCTTCTCACGCATTTGCCTGGGCACAGGATTGTCGTCGAGATCGCTGGCCAGTCGATCGGCCATGCGAGCGACGGCCGACAGAGCCGGCAAAGTCTCGTCGTGCAAATCCTCGGCAATGCGCTGCCTTTCTTCCTCGGCGCGCACCTGCATCGATTCTCTTGCCTGGGCCAGCTCTTTGTTCCTCTGGCGCAAATCGGTATCCAGATAAATGAATGTGCCCAGTGAAAAACCCAGAGTCAATACTGCTAGTGGTGGCACAACCGGCAGCGCCATGTGGAAGCCTTCAAAGAGAATTTGCGCCATTCCCACAAGCACCATGCCGGAAGTCAAATAAGTTGCAGTCCTTGTGCTCAAAGGAAGGATGGAGGCTACGGCACCGAATGCGGCGCCCAGTAAGAGCAGCAAATGGTGGGCAATGTTTTTGGGAAAACTGTAGATCACTTGATTGTCGAGCAAGGTCTGAATGGCATCGGCATGCATGACCACATCCGGCACGTTATCTTCCAGCGGAGTGCGCCTCTTGAGCGGCTCTTGCTGGCGTTCGGTAAACGAACAACCCAAAAGTACGATTCGATCTTTGAACTTAGCGGCATCAAAGTCAGTTTCCAGAACATCTCTCAGTGAAACGGAGGGATACTGGATGCGGCGGAAATTGATGTAGGCCGGTTGGTCGGAGCGGAAATTCAAAATCTGCGTGGTCGGACCGACGCCCTTTACCTGGCGATGCAGGTCGATGACAGCCTCTGTAAGCGACGGTACAGGAGCGGCACTCACCGATGATGTGTCGATGTCGCCTTGCGAGTCACGGTAATTGACGGGCAGTCGGCAGACCAGACCGTTGTTCTCTCGAATCAGCTCGTCATAGCCATAGGCGCGCACGTTATTCATGATGGCGCGGCTGGGCAAGTCGGTGCTGCCTTCCAGGCTGCCGAACAAGCCAATCACTACATTATTGAACTTGCGAATCGCAGCGATCAATTCCGGATTGGCAGCACCGCGCAGATCCAGATCGACGACCACCAGAGCCGGGTTTCCTTTTTCAATGTTTTCGATAGCCGTGGCCAGTACCTTCTGGGCATGATCGTCATTGAAGCGGGCAATGCCTATATCGAATTGGGAGAGATCGTCGAAGTCGACGATACTGATGTCGCGCGACTCTACCGGCCGTTGAATGGCTGATACCAATTTTTGCGAGACTCGATAGCGCCACTCCAACATGCTCAATTCCATGCTTTCCAAAACTGATGACTCGGCGAGAAATAATGTGGCTACGCATCCGGCCAGAGCTCCCCAGAACAATCTCTGGAAAAGAAGGCTGTCTCGTCCATGGATCCACATGGACGGCAGTACCAGCCGTTTTATAGATGCGAGAAACACCCTCATCCTGGTCCCCAAAAAAGCAGTTTCACCTGCTCCAACTGTAGTCTAGCGCGGTCGTTTCGGCAATTGGCTGGGGTAAACCCCGGATGTGCCGAGCCCTTCCTCCTTGCATCCGCCTGTCCTTTCGCCCCTGAAGGCGAAAACCCTCTGGGTGACTGCATAAATAGTCCGAGAATCGGCCGCTCGACGCATGGCGCCGCCCCTAAATATAGATTGGCATATGCCGGGACGGTCTCCGGGTTTACCCCAGGCGGATATGCCTCTTCTTCCCAAAGACTTGTGGCGGCTGAGAAAGTAGCCTGAAGGGATGAGGGCACCAAGGCATGAAGATTTGGTCCCCAGACCAGGGCAATCCGGCATTTTGTGCGGCAATTGTGAATTTTGAAGAGGTGATAGATATGAAGCGTTTGGCACTAGCATCGATGCTGGCGATGGGCTTAGGCTTACTGCCGCCCCAGGAATCCCGGGCATCAGGCTTTATTGTTATTGACCCATCATTTGGCGGCGGCGCGGCCGTAATGACTCCCATGCCGGTGCCCATAATTCCTGGCACAGTGCGCCCGCGCCCGGGCACAATTGTTCGCCCGGGTCAGCCGGTGCCGGCACCGGCAACGCGTCCGATCTTAAAAGGCGGGGTCACCTTCGGGCTTCATCTGGAAGCCGAAGCGATCAAAGTCGATGTCACCGATCAGGTAGCGAAAACATATATCGTTCAGACCTTTAAAAACGACACCGACCGCAATCTGGCCGGAACATATTTATTTCCGCTTCCCGATGACACCACATTTAGTTCTTTCTCTTTGCACATCGACGGCAAACCGGTGGAAGGCAAGATATTGGAAGCCGCTGAAGCACGGCAGCAATACGAAACAATAGTCAGACAAATGGTCGATCCGGGCTTACTGGAATACGCGGATCATAAGACGGTAAGAGCAAGAATCTTTCCGATTCCGGCCCATGGAACTAAAAAGGTTGAGCTCGAATATACGCAATTGTTGAAAGCGGAAAATGGTTTGCTCAAGTACAATTTCCCGCTCAAATCAAAAGGCGGAGACGATCCCGTCGAAGAAGTGAAGATCGACATGAAGCTGCAATCCAAGCAAGGACTGCGGACGATCTGGTCTCCCACTCATTTGATCAGTTCTGCAAGAACCTCCGATAACCTGGCCAAGGTTTCTTTCCTTGGCAAATCAGTGGTCCCCGACAAGGACTTTCTTCTCTATTACAGTGTGTCCGACAAAGCCATGGCCGCCAATGTTCTCACCCACAAGGCAGTCGGTGAGGACGGCTATTTTCTACTTACTTTGTCGCCTCCGATGAAGTCCGAGCAGATTGTCTCCAAAGACATTGTTCTGGTCGCCGACACTTCCGGCTCGATGCAGGGCGAGAAAATGACGCAATTGAAGCAAGCCCTCAAGTACGTCGTCAACGCGCTCAATCCAGCGGACAGATTCTCTATAGTTCAATTCAATACTGATGCCGAGTCGCTCAAATCGCAATTGATGCAAGCATCGCCGGATAACAAGAAACAAGCGCTTGCCTTTATAGACGATCTGGAAGCACGCGGCGGAACGAACATTGGAGACGCGCTTTCCATGGGCACAACCATGCTCAATCAAGTAACCGATCGCCCCGGTTTTCTGGTCATGATGACAGACGGTGAACCTACTGTTGGTGACACTGACGTCAACAGTCTGCTCAAAAAAGTAAAATCGAAAAGAGATCTGAGAGTCTTTGATTTCGGTGTCGGCAACGACCTGGACACGCGTCTGCTCAACCGTCTGGCTGAAGAAAACCATGGCACATCCCAATATGTTTCCCCGGAGGAAAATATAGAAACGGTGCTCTCCAGTTTTTATCAAAAGATCAAGAGCCCTGTACTGAGCGACGTCACCATCAGCTATGATGGAATTCAAGTCAAAGATACTTATCCGCGCTCTGTAAAGGACATCTTCCAGGGATCGCAAATTCTTTTGCTGGGCAAATACAAAGGCGGCGGCAGCGCGCATTTGAATGTGACAGGCAAAGTAAATGGTGTGCCCAAATCCTATAGTTTTCCTGTGGCTTTCGCCGCTCAGGAGGCAGATCACACCTATCTGCCGCGCTTGTGGGCGATGCGCCGCATCGGCTATTTGACCGAAGTGGCTAAAGCCAATGGAGACAATCGCGAAGTAGTCGATGAAATTGTCGCCCTGTCCAAAAAGCATGGCATCATTTCTGCCTATACATCATTTCTGACCACAGACCCCAGCGAAAGTCATGGATCAGCGGTCGGATTTCCGCGTGCGGGTCTGGCGGTGCGCCGCATGGCCGCCATTAACATTGCCGATGCACGCCCGGGCGGAGGCGGCGGCGGTGCCGGTTTCTCGCGAGGTAAAGCACAGATGCGCATGATGGGGGCACCTGCACCTGTGCCTGCATTGCCGATGTCTATCGGTGGTTCTCCAATGGCCATGGACGCTGAAGGAGACAAGGATTTGGGTATCGTGCGCGGCGCTCTTATGGCTAAGAAAGCAGAAGCATCTTCTTCCCTGGCTCGTCAAATCGCCGCTGCTCCTTCTGCCGGACCGATGGCTGTGGCCAGAGAAAAGGAGCTCAACAAAATGAAGACCAGAGATTCCGTCCAGGATCAAGACAGCAAAGCCTCCGGTGTCAAGTGGATCGATGGCAAAACGTTCTATTTGAAAAACGGATTCTGGACCGACAGCTCAGTGCTGGAAGGCTCGCATCCACAGCCGGAAGTGATTCAATTTGGTTCGACCAAGTACTTCGAACTGGTGAAGAAGCATCCAGGCATTACAAAATTCCTCGGAGCCGGTCCGCAAGTAATTGTTCTCTTTGAGGGAATTTGCGTGAAAATCGTTGCACCGTAGGTGGTGACACAGTTTAAATAGAGCAAGGGAATGCAGGTGAAAGCCTGCATTCCTTATATTGATTTGTAGCCCCCGTGTTGCACGCGGGATTTTTCAAAAGGCGCGTGCAACGCGCCGGCTACGGGCATGAACGGCAACGCCTTGCTACTAGGCAGCCTCTTCAATTGAGCGTGGAAAAGGGATTTTAAACCAGAAGGTCGCGCCTTCGTTTGGTTTGCTGACGACGCCGATTTCGCCGCCCATCAAATCGACATAGCTTTTGGCGATGCTCAATCCCAGTCCGGTTCCACCAAAGAGTCGAGATGTCGACGGGTCGGCCTGTACGTAAGGCTGGAAAAGTCTTTCGATCGTGTCTTCGCTCAATCCGATGCCGCTGTCTGTGACTTTCACTTCGATTGTCATTGTGTCGTCTTTGCTTTTCAGCAAATTTGCGGCAATATAAACAGCTCCGTTCTCGGAGAATTTTACGGCATTACTGACCAGGTTCAAAAGAATCTGCCGGACCCTCAGTTCGTCGCCGCACAACATCTCCGGAATATCTGGATCGACAATTGATCTAAGCGCCAGGCCTTTCTTTCTGCGCTCAGGATTGATAACGCGAATGACGTCGACAATTGTATTGCGCAGAGAAAACATCCGATCTTCCAGATGCACTTTTCCTGCTTCGGCTTTGGAGAAATCGAGCAATTCATTGAGCACCTTATAGAGACCTTTTGATGCCTCAAGAACGGCATCGGCTACGCCCCGTGCAGACTCAGGCAAATTCTCTTCGGTGGCAAGAATTTCTGCCAGTGCAATTATGCCGCCCAGGGGAGCGCGAATCTCATGGCTAATAGTCGATATGAAACCGCTCTTTAGCCTGCTTGTTTCTTCTACGCTGCTGAGCGTGTTTTGTAATTGGTCGAATTCTTCTTTCAAACGCTTGTTTTTGGTTATATCGCGAACGATCTTGGAAGCACCGATTATCTTTCCGGTCTGGTCACGAATAGGAGATACCGTGAGCGCCACATTGATGATCTCGCCGTTTTTTTTCATGCGCAGCGTCTCGTAGTGTTCGATGCGCTCACCTCTTTTCAGTTTTTTTAGCAAGCGTGGCTCTTCGTCGGGCATCTCCGGTGGTATCAATGTAGTAATTGACTTGCCGATTATTTCCTCGGCCTTATAGCCGAAGATCTGTTCTGCCGCCTTGTTCCATGTCTGTACGATGCCGTTTAAATCTTTGCTGATGATGCCGTCTTCGGACGTCTCAACAATGGCTGCCAGCATCGCTCTTTCGCGATTGTTCTTGCCTTGATTGGTAATGTCGCGGCAGATTTTCGAGCCGCCGATAAGCGATCCGGAGTAGTCGTACACAGGCGACACGCTCAGCCAGACGTTTATAAGTTGCCCGTCTTTGCGGCGTCTCACCGTTTCATAGGGCTCGATTCTCTCGCCGCGCTTCAATCTAGAGAGAATTTCTTCCTCTTCCTGAAACAGAGCGTCAGGAATTAAGGTAGTGATAGGCTGCCCGATCATTTCAGCGGCGCTGTATCCAAAGATTCGCTCAGCTCCGCTATTCCAGGTTTGAACTATGCTCTGCAAATTCTTGCTGATGATGGCATCATCGCTCGATGCCACCAACGCCACCAGCATTGATGGCAGGTGTCTGGTGTCTGGCATATTCAGGTCGCCCATTGTTTCTGCCTTTCCCTCTGTCACCTTTAACCGATAGTGAATAGGCGTTCGGCAGACTGAATAGTTCCTGCCAATACTGAGCCGACCGGTAATTGCCCTAAAATTGTTGTCACATAAGCCAATTGGCGACATTTGCCGGGCGGATTGTTCTATTGAGTACCGTTCGAAACTCAAGTTGAGTTTCTTGAATATTTGGCGCTTTCAGCGATTAAATCGGACTAAAATCGCGATTCACAATGGGTGTGCAAAAAGCTGGGGTAAACCCCAGGTTGCTAAGTACTCTTATCCTGGCGAATCGGCTGCCGGAATTAACTAAGCTGGTATGAGCGGTATTCTGTCCGACTGGCAATCTAGCTAGTTTTGAGGGCCGCGGCAAAACAAAGAGGTCAAATACATGAGAACTGTTGCACTGGCATCTATCGCGGCACTTGCCGCCACTTTGGCGCTACCCGCCCAGGTTCTCGCATCCGGCTGGATAGTTATCGACCCCATTATGGGTGGGCGGCCTGTGCCTGTTCCGCGTCCCGTAGTCAGACCCGGAGCCACCCCTGTCGTGCCCACACCGGGCAGGCGCCCCGTGCTGCAAGCGTCTGTCAGCTTCGGACTGCATTTGCAGGATGAAGACATCAAAGTAGATATCGTCGACCAGGTGGCAAAAACCTACATCACGCAGACGTTTTCCAACGACACCGATCGCAATCTGGCTGGGACATACCTCTTCCCATTGCCTGAAGACACCACTTTCAGCTCCTTTTCCCTGCACATCGACGGCAAGCCCGTAGAAGGAAAAATACTGGAGGCGAACGCAGCGCGCACAGAATACGAGCAGATTGTGCGGCAAATGGTCGACCCGGGCTTATTGGAATTTGCCGATTACAAGACCGTCAGAGCACGCATCTTCCCAATTCCTGCCCACGGCACTAAAAAGGTCGAACTCGAGTACACGCAAGTTTTGAAGGCAGAAAACGGCATGCTCAAGTATCGCTTCCCGCTCAAGGCGGAAGGTGAAGCCGAGCCGGTTGATTCGATAAAGATGAATGTGAAATTGGCTGGAAAACAACCGATTCGCACAATCTGGTCGCCCACGCACACGATTGCCTCCAAGCGCAGCGGTGACACAGAGGCGCA